>UQXS01000197.1 GCA_900545125.1 uncultured Ruminococcus sp. | reverse complement strand
CATGTTTACGCCGTTTTGTATAGTACTTGGGCGGTTTAGTTTTGCGGAATCAAGTAAATACAATAAAAGGTCATTGGTGGAAGCGGTGTTGTATATAGTAAAGACAGGCTGTCAGTGGAGAATGCTTCCTCATGATTATCCGCCACATGATACCGTATGGAGCTTTTATCGTCGTGCAAGAGATAACGGAACATGGGACAAAGTGATGAAACACCTTGTAAAACTAACACGAAAAAATGCAGGGAGGAATGAAAATCCAAGTTACGCACTGATAGATTCACAGAACGTAAAAACAACGTGTTATGGTGATAATCACGGATATGACGGTGGAAAAAAACAAAAGGCAGAAAAAGACATATTGTAACCGATACAATGGGAAATATTCTTTCTGTGCATATTCATGCTGCAAATATTCATGATACAAAAGGTGGAATTTTCACTTTTGAAAAAGCACTTTACAGATACCCGACAATTCAGGCAGGCTGTGCCGATGGCGGATATCGTGGTACATTCAAGAATACTTTTGAAGAATTTCATAACATCAGAATTGATATTTCCATGCAAATAAAGGAACAGAAAGGGTTTCAGGTAATACCCAAACGTTGGATTGTTGAACGTACTTTTGCATGGCTGAACTTTTCACGCAGATTATCAAAAGATTATGAGGTTTCTTCCCGTTCTTCCGAGTGTATGGTTATGATTTCCCATGCTTTTTCTCTTTTAAAACGTCTATGAACACAAACTCTATGTATTATCCTATCAACTATGGCTATATTGAAGGAATTATCGCACCAGATGGCGAAGAACAAGACGCTTACATTTTAGGTGTAAATGAGCCGGTAGAAACATTTACTGGCAAAATAATTGCAATTGTTTATAGATCGGATGATGTTGAAGAAAAATATGTTGTCTGCCCTGAAAATGTATCCTACAGCAAAGAGGAAATAATGAAACAAATCAATTTTCAGGAACAGTATTACCAATCTGAAATCATAATGTAAATTTTACCCACAAAATTGAATACTTAAAAATAACCGTTTGCGGATTTATTCTGCAAGCGGTATTTTTATACCCAAATGACGAAAGGATGATGAAAATGAAAGAAACAATCTGTACAATCGCAGGACTGGTGGGCGGTTTTTTTGCAGCTCTGCTGGGCGGTTGGGATACGGCAATGATCACGCTGGTGATTTTTATGGCAGTCGATTTTACGACCGGACTCATCTCCGCAGCTTTGGGAAAATCCAAGCACAGCAAGACTGGCAGGCTCAGTTCCAAGGCTGGATGGTTCGGACTGGCGAAGAAATTCTGTACACTGCTTATCATTGTCGTGGCAGTTCGCATGGATATTTCGATTGGAACGACGTATATCCGTGATGCGACATGCATCGGTTTTTGCATGAACGAGCTGTTGTCAATCATCGAAAATACGTCGTTAATTGGCATTCCCTATCCCGATGCAATTAAAAAAGGTATCGAGGTTCTGCAAAAGAAAACGAGCAAAATGGACAACAGTTTTCAGCAGATGATTAATGCTTTGGAAGATGATGAAAAAGAAAATGAGAAGGAAAATAAGGAGGAAAACCAGCATGATTAAAAAGTATGAATCCGGCGATAAATCGCAGCTTTCACCGCATTTCAATGTGCAGGAATTTCGCTGTAAATGCGGCAAGGAGCATGAAATTCTGATTGCAGAGGAGCTTGTGGATAAGTTGGAAAAGCTCTATTCTGCTCTGAACTGCTCTAAAATCATTGTGACTTCCGGTTACAGATGTACTGCTCATGATAAGGCGGTCGGCGGCAGCGGCACAGGTCAGCATACTAAGGGCAATGCGGCTGACATCTGCTGCTACGGTCAGGATGGACAGCCTATCTCCAGTAAGACTGTTTGTTGCATGGCACAGGATATCAGTTTCAACGGCATTGCAAACATCACAGCAGAATACAAGTACACTCATGTGGATGTCCGCACAGGCTCAAAATGGTATGGCGATGAAATTAAGGACACCAGCACTGTGACAAGTGATTTTTACAGTTATTTCGGCATTTCTAAAAGCAAAGAACCGCTTATGAAAGGCATTGATGTCAGTGTTCACAACGGCAGTATTAACTGGCAGAAAGTAAAAAATGCCGGAATACAGTTCGCCATTCTTCGTGCAGGCTACGGGCGTGAACTCTCACAGAAAGATGCAAGGTTCGAGGAGAATTACAGAAATGCAAAAGCGGTAGGTATTCCGGTTGGGGCTTACTGGTATTCCTATGCCATGAGTGAGGACGAGGCAAGGCTGGAAGCGGATGTGTTTCTCTCGGTTATTAAAGGAAAGCAGTTTGAAATGCCTGTATACTTCGATCTGGAGGAGAAAAAGCAGTTTGACCTTGGCAAGGAAAAGGTTTCTGCAATTATGAGAGCGTTCCTTGAAAAGGTTGAAAAAGCCGGATATTTTGTCGGATTGTACGGTTCTGCATCTTCGCTCACGACTCATACTGCTGATGATATCAAATCACGCTATACGATCTGGCTGGCACACTGGACAGAACAAACCAATTACAGTGGTGCTTACGGTATCTGGCAGTATTCCTCTGAGGGCAAAGTTAATGGTATCAGTGGAAATGTGGATATAGATATTTGCTACAATGATTTTCCGACAATTATCAAGAATAAGAAACTGAATGGTTTCGGTAATGAGCAGATTTCCACACCTGAACCCGGCGGCACGACCGCCAACGTCACTGTAAAAATCGGCAATGAAACCTACAAAGGCAACCTGGCAAAGGTGTGAAAACAAATTCCCCGGAACCGCTCAAACCGAACAGTTCCGGGGAACACGTTTATTTTAGTCATTCTTCAGCAGAAAATTATCCTTCAATAGCGATATATTTTTTGTTTTCGATCTTCTTAGGATCATGCTTCGGAACGCAGATATCAAGAACGCCATCTTCAAATTTCGCCTTCACATCAGCTTCGGTTACCGAATCACCAACATAGAAGCTTCTCTGCATTGCACCGGCATAACGCTCCTGACGTATCAACTTGCCATTTTCCGTTTTCTCATCCTTATCAAGTCCCTTTGCGGCACTGACAGTCAGATAACCGTTCTGAAGTTCAAGATTGATCTGATCCTTTTTGAAGCCCGGCAAGTCGATAATAATCTCATAGTGATCATCATGATCATGGACATCCGTCTTCATAACCTGCGCAGCGTGTTTACCGTACAGCTTCTTCTCCACATCTCCGCTAAAGTCAGGAAATCTGAAGAAATCATCGAAAAGGTTTTCACCAAAAATACTAGGATACAACATAAGTCAGTCCTCCTTTTACTCGTCATATGTTTCCATTAATCTGAGCAAGGGGACGGAGCGTTCAGCACCCGGATCCTTTGGTGCTTCTCTGTTCCTTTGTTCTGATTATATTATAGCACGCTGCATTAGCACTGTCAAGGGGAGAGTGCTAATTTTCACAAAGATTTCTTATTTGACACAAAGTCATCATTTAGTGCTTTTTAATTCATAGGCATACTTTCCAAACTCTGATCTTCTTTCTGGGCAGGGGCTATCCTCTGCCCTCTTTTTTTATTTACAAGGATGTGAGCAAAATGACAAAACAGCAAAAACAAGTTATAACCGAAATGCGGGAATGCGGTGTACCTATTTCTTCTATCGCAGAACAGCTCGATATTTCGGCAAATACGATAAAATCCTATTGCCAGCGACATAACATTCAATCGTCCAATCAGCCAAGAAAAAATATCCGTTTTTGCCTGCAATGCTATGCAGAAATTCCACAAACGCCGCACCGCAAAGAGAAAAAATTCTGCTCTGATAAGTGCCGCCAACTGTGGTGGACAGCACACTCCGACATGATTCAGCGTAGTTCTCAAATCAAGCTCACCTGCCCTATTTGCAAGAAGTCTTTCTTATCATATAAAAGCAAGCACCGCATTTACTGCTCCCGTGCCTGCTACGGAAAATCAAGGGAGGTATCGCATGAAAAATGAAATGTTCAATCAAATTTTCCAATACCAGTCCATCATGTCATGGGTGCGTTCTTTGCTTGAAAAATCCGTCATCACCAAGTCAGAGTACGCTAAAATTGATACAATGATTAGGAGTAAATATGGCGTATCTTCGTGCAGTATATTTCGCTGAAAATCGTTGACTTTTCGCCGATATAGAGCGAAAATGTTAGTCGAGGATGCCTGAGCATGAGGCAGGATACTGTCCG
>UQXS01000196.1 GCA_900545125.1 uncultured Ruminococcus sp. | reverse complement strand
TCTGCTTTCACCCAAAAGTCATCGCCGGACGGCTGCTGAGAAGAAGAAGTATTCTTGATAAGGACTTCCACGAATTTGAGAATGTCCTTCTCACGGTTTTTCTTGCTGATGTAAGCAAACGGATTGTAGTGCATCGACTTCGCAAAATCAATGGTATTGAACACCTTGATCTTGTAAGGCTCATAGACAGGGATATATCTGCCTTTTTTATCTTTCAGATAGTTTCCCTTATCGTCCCTGCGGTACACAACATTTCCGTCAACTCGTTTCGGGCGGCCCCTTTGGAGCATTCTTCCGCACTCCACAAGCACCGTGCCTTTCGGATCGGTGACTACATAGGAGGAGTGCATCTGCATCAGGTTCGGCTTTACGAAAAATCGTGTCTTACCTGAGCCTGAGCCACCGATAACGAGGATATTTTTATTTCTCGCAAACTTCGGTGCAGAGGGCTTGCCCATTGTGAGAGATTCCGTCTTTGTGAGAATTACATTGTTTTCGGGGCAGGATAAGTCCATATACGGCTCAATATCCTTTTCACCGCCCCATACGGCAGAGCCGTACTCCTCACCCTGGCGAAATTTCTTCCTGTTTTTCGACTTGACATAGAGGACGAGCCTCATTACACCCGCAAGAACCAAGCCGAAAAGAATATCAAACGGGTGTAAACTGGGAATGATTCTTGCAAATGCCACACCGAGATTGCTCATGAAGGGCAGGAGCTTTTCCTGAAAGCCGTCGCCCTCAGCGGTTCGGTACGCAAAGCCAATCAGGTTACCCACATAAGAGAAAGCTACATAGGGGATAGCCTTGATGATCAGCTTTTTGAGTTTTCTCGTGTCGATCTGCAATTCGCAGACCTTTCCTTTCTGTTGGTATCGGCATCAAAAACCGCCGTAAAAACATCATCGTCCCTTGCCCGTGGAACGGGCACAGGCATGAAATAGCCGTAGATCATCGTCTGTTCTCCCTTGTTTTTTCTCTCTGTTTCTGTTTTCGAGGTTTGCTCCTGAGTTTCTGAGCCTGCTGCTGCATCTTCTCACGGGTGAACTCACCACGCTTCGGTGTCTTGCACTGGTCCTTGCCGACATACTCCGAAAATGCCCTCTTGAAATCCTCTGTCTTAGCAGCGGAAAAGAAAACATGATAGGTAGGCGGCGAGGTGCTTTTATCTCTTTTCAGAGCAAAATCCACATCGTATTTTCGTGCGGTTTTCAGGAAATCCCCGATATTTCGGTCTGAAACCTCAATGCTGTCGAGCTTTGACGGCGACTTAGCCTGCAACTGCTTATAGGTCATTCGCCCTTTTTTCTCTGCCTTGCCCGACATAAACTCCTGCAATGCCGATTTCAGCACATCAGCGGTCATTTTCTCCGCCTTGATCGAAATGTCAATGGTTTTCTTCGCACCGTTCTCATAGTCGGACGGCATTACGCATCACCGCCTTCGTCTGCGGTCGGCATCTCAAAAGTTGAAAATGCTTCACTCTGGAGCCAACGGGTAATGTCACGCTGGACACTCATCACCTTGTCATAGTCGGGCGAGTGATACAGCAGATTTTCCTTGTTGGTCACATCTGTGCCAACGATACAGTATTCATCTTCCGAATGCTCCTCATCGACACCGACCGGACGCACTTCGACGCTGACCGCAATCAGGTTATCGTAGTTGACGAGATCGCCCTCCGGTGTCAGAATAGACTTAGCCATGATCTTCACCTTCCTTTCAAAAAAGCTCATTTGCCGTCTTTCAAGCAGCTACGTCCGGTTTCTTCTCCGCTCCCATAGCAACCACCTCCTCTCAGGAACGTTCAGTCATCATAACCGCCAAAATCTCTCTTGACAGCATACTCAGCCCATCGACCCTCAGCATTTTCCTTGAAACGCTTGCCGTTGGCTTCGTTGAACAGAGTGCTGATAAGATAACTCTCATAGTTCCGCACATTGTCTGTACGCTTCATCTGCTCAATAGCATTTTCAAGAACGTTTATATCAACTTTTAGCATAGCGGACTTGACAACTTCCCTGGGGAAGTCCTGTCCGCAGATACGCTCCGTTTTCTTTCGGGAACATATCCGCCGAACGATCATCTGAACGATCTCCTCAGCTTCTTCCTCATCACCGAGCCATTCTGCAAAGTAGGAAAAGTCGATGTTGTTTTTCACTACTTCGGTATAAATCTCTTTTTCGCAGATATATCCGTCAATCCGTCCGTCTGTCTGTTTTTCATCATTTTCAACAGCTTTTCCGCTGACGGAGTGGGACTGATTGATAGATACTTGATCACTCAGTATTTGATTTTTCTTTATTATCTTCTTAGTATTTATTTGTCCCTGATTTTCTACCTCTTGAATTTCTACGGGTAGAATTTCAAGAGGTAGATTTTCTATGCCTTGTTTTTCTGCTCCTTGCGGAGCTTTTTTTATGGAGCTTACTTCGGCAGTGGATGTTTCTTCGTCCTCATCGTATGTATCATCATCGTCCCGGTCTGCATCAGGCGAATCCTTTTCTGAATACTCATAGAAGTCATAGACATACTCTATACGACCGCTCTTCGTTTCATTCGGCATCAGCTTAGTCACAGTGAGGTAACCCCAATGCTTCAGTTCGTCCAATGCTGCCTTGATCGCTGTTTCTTTCTCTTTGCAGATAGCTGTCAGACCTGAGATAGAGTAATCCCAATTCTCCGGCAAAGAAAGAACCTTACTCAGAAGCCCGATTGCTTTCAGACTGAGGTTAGTTGACCGCAGATGATAGTTGCTCATTACTGTATAGTTTGCATTTTTATTGACACGGCACACCGATGATGGCGTTGTTTTGACCTTTTTTATTTTTTTAGCAGACATATCCATTTTCCTCCTGTTTTCAGCTCAAGCGAGCTTCATTTGTGTGATCCTGACCTTATTGACCATATAGGTCTTACCGCTGCGTCGGAGGTAGCCTGCATTGTAAAGTTCGTTCAGAGCGTTCCTGATAGTTTTCAGAGAATCATTCTCAAAGAACGGACAAAGCTCCTCTGCGGTATGATAGTCCGTATCGGGAAAATTGAGCATTCTCAGCAGTATAGCTGTTGCTTCGCAGGACAGCTTATCATCGCTGATCGTGATGATCTGGCGTTCAGACATAAAAAACCTCCTATTTTTCATTTCGCTTAATTAAAACAGCAGACATGATATAATGTAATAAAGTGATACACCAGCAAAATAATGTGCAGCTATGATTATCAAGCCTGATATTTATGGTGATTCTGGGATTCATAAGTTTTGACAATAAAAAATGCCCCCCATTGCTGAGGAGCGTTATCTCTGTATTCGATTTTCAGGCATAAAAATAGCGGACAACGCTCCAATTATATGGAACATCGTCCGCCAAATGATTGATTTTTTGATTTGATTTTAGAGGTCAAAAGCACAAATCCGCTTTATCTGTAACAATAGATTATCATTTTCTTGTGTGGCAAATACACGAGACATTTCCTATCCTTTGTGCCAATTTCTTCTACAAAAATCGGCATTTTTCGCAGGGAACTAAATTTATTTCGTGTGTCTACCGTAGGTCTACCAAGTCAAGTTATCGGCTTTTGTCTACCACAAATCTACCGAAAGTCTACCAAAAAACATGGTTTTTTATGATTCTTGAAAGCTGCTGTAATTCGGTGTTTTTCAATTTTTGATACTCAAAAAGCTCGAAAAATCGGGCACAAAAGGGAACAAAAGACCACAAAAGGGATTAAAACGCTTCACCGATTTAAAAACTTAAAATCCCTCGGAGTAACATCCGTACCGGTTCAAGTCCGGTCAGCGGCACCATGATCGCAAGTTTTCAGTTTGAAGACTTGCGATTTTTTTCGCCCTCATTATCCTTATCCTGCCCATCCCTTATGCTTTCTCCGCCCAAAACCTTAGCGATAGTCACTGCTGATTCCTCCTCAGAAAGAAGATAGAGATGACTATGGAAATTCGCTGTTACGTTAAGTGTTGAGTGCTTCAGCCAATCCTGAATAGCCTTCATCGACGCACCGTTCGCAAGCAACAAACTTGCACAGGAGTGTCTAAGGTCATGAAAACGGATTTTTTCAGCTTATTCTTTGTAATCACGCGCTTGAAGTGATCCGTTACGAAGTTCGGGGTTATGAGTTTACCGAAGTTGTCTCTGCAAACAAAGCCATCGTTCAGTAAGTCCATGCTCCATAGAATTCTGATGTAGTATAATAAAACTTGACACACCAACCTCAAAGGAATAAAATAGGAAAA
>UQXS01000195.1 GCA_900545125.1 uncultured Ruminococcus sp. | reverse complement strand
GCAGTGTCTATTTTCAGTTCATTCATGTATCTGGTAAGTGCCTGTCCGAATGTTTCGCCCATTTCAGCCTGTACATAGGAATAATCCTGAATTGAGTCAGCATCAACAGCATTGATAGTCGGGATATGTCTGGTCATTTTTCGTCCTTTCCTCAGACGAAAAATACAATACGAATGGACACAGTTATCCTGTCATACGGCTTTCCCGTCCGACAATCAAACTCTCAGTTAATTCGATCGATATGTATTTTTTTGTGAAGCCGATGCCCTGAGATACCTCTGCGCAGTAAGGCACACCGACCCAAAATATGTTTACAATTATTATGAAACAAAAGGCAGAAAAAAGCAAGTCACTCAGAGTGAAACGCAGAGTTTATGCGTATACGCACGAATATACGCTGTTATCCCCAAAAAATCCGGTCAGATAAAATAAATCAGAATTTTATCGAAAAATAAATTTTTCTCCGAATATATGTAGGAAAAATGCAATTTTACAGATTTCACTCCTGGTGAAATTTTCACCAAAATTTTTCAATTCTATCACAATTTCAGAGAGCAGAAAGCAGTTCGAACAATCGAACTGCTTTTTCGTTTTGTATTATTGATTTAATTCACTTAAATGATTCTCCCGAAGCTCACCATTACAGGAATCCACGTCAATGGAAGTGTCAAATCCACATCCAATCAGATATTTCATACAGATACGATCTTTCAATGAATTCTCATCAAGAGATAATCTTGCTTTTTTCATCAGGAGCATACTACGGGGATAATACAATCTCATTCCAATACACAGAGCAACTAAGCTATACAAGGATGGTGTTCTTTTTCCGTTTATATAAAGAGAAATGGTTGACGGCTGCAATCCAGTCAGCTCTCCTAATTTTTTCTCAGTCAGCCCTAATTTACGAAGCTCTCCATAATATTCTGAGAATAGTTTAGCAAAGCCATCTTCCCCATAGATTTTCACATAATCCGATGTATTGATCTCATTGAATTTTCTTTCAGACAAAAGCGGAACTACAAATTTTCGTTCACTCATGATTCTTATATATTCAGCCAGATATTTTACACACATCTGTACAGTGCATGAGTGAAAAATAACCTGTTCAGAATGATGTATGCACATGAATGAATCTGAACAGGTTTTATCTTTTTATGTAATATCAATACAGCAAAGACTGCAAAATGAAATAAATCTGCAAATTGCTGATATGAGTATATGCAGATGATACCGTTTCAGACGAAAAGCCTGTCATATTCATGTTCTGCTGAATACGACTCCTTTCCACAAATTTTCTTTGGCATCAACTGGTATTTTCTATATTAATATAATACCATAGTATTGTTAATTTTTCAACGTATTTTCAACGCATATAGTAAATTGGTATTGTGCTATTGAATTGTGAAATTTTTGTGAAAGTTTCAGAGAAACTGGTTGCAAAACTCAAATTCTTCGGTTTATTAATAGAGGGTATTGTACGCATAAGTCGCACAGCTCCAATTCCTCTGACAGAGAGAGGAAAACAAAAGAGCCGAAGGCTCAATATGAAAAATCGCTTGAAGGGCGATTTTCAATCCCAGCAAGCACGGCAACCCCGCATTACAAATTTTGAAAATTGAATGCGGAGATGCACAGCTTGTCAGAGGGAAACACCCCTAAAACCCCGAATGAAAGGAGAGAAGAAAAATAGACGAGTCAATCAAGCGAAATCGCTATATGCAGATACGGTTGAGTCAGGAAGAATTTGAAGCTATCGAAAGAAAGTTTCAGAACAGCGGTTTAAGGTCACGAAGCGAATTTATCAGGACATTGATTTTTGAGGGAATTATCGTCCGTATAAGTGAGGACGAACTCAAAGAAATCCATCGACTTGTAAATAACATTGCCGGGAACGTAAATCAGATTGCAGTGAGGGTAAACAGCACGGGCAATATTTATGCTGAGGACATCTCTGAAATCAAGGAGGGCTTGCAGAAGATTTGGCAACCACTAAGATATTTCCAATTACAGCTACAGAAGCTAAAGCGTTAGCCTATATCGCCAATCCCGAAAAGACCGATAATGGAAGGCTTATTTTTACATCAGGGTGCAGCGATGATCCATATCAGGCAAGCAGAGATTTTGAGGAAGTTCGTAAAGGCGGAACAGGCTTGAATACAGTTATGTCTCAACACTTTGTTCAGTCCTTTGCCCCTGGGGAAATCACTCCCGAAAGAGCATTGCAGATGGGCAAAGAATTATGTGAAAAACTTCTCAAAAATCAGTATCAGTTTTTCCTTGCAGTTCATACCGATAAAAATCATATTCATCTGCATTGCATTTTTAACAATGTGAATATGTTTGACGGACGTACTTTTGAAACGCATGAAAACAGAAGAACAACTCAGAAAGATCGCTCTTTTCAGAAACTTCGTGACCTTTCTGATGAACTATGTAGGGATCACTGTCTGTCAGTCATTGATAACCCTGAAACTGCAAAGGGCAAGAGCTATTTTGAATGGGATATGAATCGTCAGGGATTATCATGGAAAGCCAGACTGAAATTTGCAATTGATCAGGTTGTAAAAGAAAGCGAAAACTTTGAGGACTTTCTTGAAAAATGCAAAGCTCACGGTATACTTGTTGACTACAATCCAAAGCACAAAATTGATTTGAAATTTATGCTTGAGGAACAGAAGATCAACAATCCAAGAGCAAAATTTACCCGTGCAAAAACACTCGGCTGGTACTATGAAACAAATCAAATCAGACGTCGAATCGATATGTACAAAGGTGTGATTTCATACACGCCTAAAACAAAAATTATTGAAACGGCATCGGAGAAGTTTCAGACTTCTGTCGGCTTGCGCAAGTGGGCAGACAAGCAAAATATGAAAGAAGTAAGCCGTGCGATCAATATTCTCACGAAATATAAGATCAATGAAAACGATCTTGAAAACAAGACGTTTTCAATGTGTGCAAGAATGGGTGCTTTATCTGAAAAATTAAATGCCCTGAACACTCAGATCGAGGATCTGAATACAAAGCTCAAAACAGTTCAGAATTTTCAGAAATACAGGGTGTTTATGGATGAGCTGAAAACACTGAACGGACGGCAGCGTACCAGGTATATGAACGATCATCGTGACGAGCTGGAAATGTATGATAAGTATGCCAGGCAGCTTCACGAATGGTATCCCTCCGGGCAAGTTCCCTCAGCGGAAAATCTGGAGAAAAAAAGAAACGCCCTTATCCAAGAGCGTTACGAGGAAAATGAAAATTATAAATCTCTGAAATCCACAGTTGCAGAGCTGAATTATGCAAGACAGGCACTTGCTGATTATCTCAAAAATGAGCGTAATGTGCAGGAGCAGAAAAGGAAAAAGAGTGATCTGGAATAAGACATACCACTCAGATTTTTCCTAAATAGATTGCTTTTTTTACTTCAAACGGCAGGTCAGACGGTATTCCTACATCTTCCCATTGTAATCCATAAGGCATACCGCCATCGGTATATCCGGCAATGAATGCAAACTGATCATCCATAAATTCATAAAAATCAAATGACTTTTTCTCTGTTTTCCGAGCATTTTTCTTTCTGCGATAAGTATTTTTATGCTTGGAAACAGTTTTATCAGCTTGTTTGGAATTAAGAGTGTGGATTGAGTTTTCAGATGTTTCACGCTGTATTCGCTGGCTATATTTATTCAGCCGAGATTGATAGTATGCAGCTACTTCCTTATATGGAATCCATATTGCAGCCGATTTGATTTTTTCATATACAATGTCAAGGATAGAATCGAACTCTTGTTTTGTAGGAATGCGATTATTGCTTCGCCAGAAATTCAGAGTTTCAATGTAAAGCCACTCCGAGATTCTGGCTTTTTGCTTCTGTTTCAAATCCTTGAAAGTCTTATTTGGATTTTTCTGCATTTTTGCTTTTAAACTATTATGATTATGTTTCATGATTTTTCTTATATTCCTCCAAAGCTGTGAGCAAAAGTTGCTTGATTGTCATACCGCGCTCCTTAGCGTAAACTTTGATCGCATCTCCCTCACCTTTGGGAACATTAAAGCGGATATAATCGTAATTCTCCTTAATATATTCCGCAGATGGCTGACCTTTGCTTGCCTGTTTCTGTTTCTTCGTACATTCTTTGCAATACTTCTGAGAACCAGAGGTCACGGTATAGTTATTTCCGCAAACAGGACATTTCTGCTCACTCCCTAACGGAACGGAAGTGCCGGACTTCTTCTTCTCAGCGTATGCA
>UQXS01000194.1 GCA_900545125.1 uncultured Ruminococcus sp. | reverse complement strand
TCAATTCGTAAAGCACAGGCGTTTTATCTTTTGAGTAGATCTCGTAAAAGGCGTTGAGCATAGCTGTTCTTGAAAGTTCAGCCTTTACCGAGCCGTTGGGATATCCCTCATACTGCCTTCCGTTCGGGCAAACGATATATTTTTCGATCATTGAAGTATAGGAATAATAATCGCTTGAAAGTTCGTTTTTGTTGATAATGGCAAGATTTACCTGATTGCCGTTATGGATAAATACAGTATTTGTCTGATATCCGTTCTGCACACGGTAATCGTTGCTTGCAAGAGCCATAAGTCCGATAGCGTTTCCGCAGTGGATGTCAATATCAAGACCGCCTGACAGCTTATCTATAAAGTTTGTAAAGTCAAGAACGCCGTCTTTATAGAAGATTTTAAGCTTGCCCCACATTGACGGAACAACACCCACGCCAAGACCGAGGATCTTATCCTTTGTCAGGCAGCTGTTTTCTACCATTTCATTGCTTGTTTTGATTATGTAATTTATAATATCCTTACTGGTTGTCCTTTCGTCAATAATCATGCTTGCCTTATCGAGGACTTCGGAATTAAGATTTGTAAGTCCGACGCTTACTTCCTTTTCGTCTACAGTTGCACCCAATGCAAAGCGGCTGTTAACATTAATGTCAATAAGGATCTTACGTCTGCCTTTCTGAAGCTTTTCGGTATTAACGGGGGCTTCGCCTATCTCTACGAGAACGCCTTCTTCGATCATTTCGTTGGTAATGATCGTCACAGCAGCTCTTGTAATTTCAAGGGCGCTTGCAACGTCAACTCTGGAAATGGGACCTGATTCTCTTATAACACGAAGGATCTGCATTCTGTTGCGTCTTTTCAGATCAAGTTTGCTTATACCTCTTTTTTCCATTTCATACAACTCCTTTTCTATTGATAAATCAATATTTCTGTTTGGTAAATCAATTAGATTACTACACATATATATTATAACACATTCCTGCTAAAATTCAAACCTTTAAGGAAATATTTTTTTAAAATCAGCATTTTTAACAAAGTCTTGCCATTACATTTGTTAAATATTCCGTAAAACTAACTGCTGCCGCTGAAAAATCACATTCACAGGCAGCAGAATGCAAAAAAATCCGGAGCTGTTCACTCCGGACAATAATAATCAATATTCTTCAATCAGCTGTTCTGGAGTCATTTCAATGACCTTCCATCCTTCTTTTTTCAGTTTGACAACGCACACATTATAGCTCGGAGCAGTATCGCTGCCATCCTTGTCGAAAGTTATTTTGAATTCGTAGCCTTTGGTGCAGTGGTAATTTTGTACGCCGTATTTTGTCTTAAAGTAATTTGAAGCTGAATTCACAGCATCAGTACTGAGCCTGCCGGTATTTTCCACTTTTTCGACCTTAAGCTTGCCGCCGCTGAATTCCTCTTCCTTGACCGACCTGTAATTTGAAACATCATCGTCCCAGCTTTTAACGCTCGGATGCTTTCCGACATAGACATCGTCCTTGATATTTTTTATGTACTCATCGGGATAAACATACGAAAAATAGGTCTTTCCGCCCTTTTCCTCAGTAAGCGACTTAGCAAATCTCTTTGCTGCGTGTTTCGGAGATCCGACAGCCAGAAGAACGATCAGTCCGAGAATAAGGATAAGAACGATAATACCTGCCCATTCGGTAAAGCTGTCTTTTTTGAGTATATTTTTCAGACCTTTTTCTTTTATTGTATTTTCAGCAGAATCCGTACAGCTGCATACGCCGCCCTTTGGTATTTCTTTTCCGCATTTTTTACATTTTGCCATAAAAGCAGACCTCCGTTTTATATCAGTATTAATATTCTACCACATATCCCTCCGTTTGTCAAGAATCAATTTCCTTTGAAATCATGTTGTGATCTTACTTGACAATAACCTGCTTCCATGATATAATATATTATTATATTTTCGAGTGGTGATGACATTGAAAAGTATTTCTGCAAAGACAATTCTCCAGAAAAACCGGACGTCTGACTGGTTCGGGAATGACTACAATATGAATCTCTACTGTGGATGCTGCCACGGCTGCATATACTGCGACAGCCGGAGCAATTGCTATCATGTGGAAGATTTCGACACCGTGCGCATCAAGGAAAACGCCCTTGCTATTCTTCGTGACGAACTCCGCCGGAAAGTCCGGTCAGGGATAATAGGTACAGGCTCTATGAGCGATCCGTACAATCCCTTTGAGAAGGAACAGCTCCTCACCCGTCATGCTCTTGAACTTATAAATGCATATAATTTCGGCGTGACCGTGATTACAAAAAGTACGCTCATAACACGTGATATCGACATTTACAAGGAAATTGCCGAGCATTCTCCGGTTCTCTGCAAAATGACGATCACCACTGCCGACGATGATCTTTCACGTATTCTTGAACCTAATGTTTCCGCTTCTTCGGAACGCTTTGATGCACTTGCCAAAATGTCTGACTCCGGTATTTTTACAGGAATAACCATGATGCCTGTACTTCCGTTTATAGAAGATACGGAGGAAAATATCCGTACTGTAATCCGCCGTGCCCATGAATGCGGCGTAAAGTGTATCTATCCTTTTTTCGGCGTGACCCTGAGAGAAAATCAGCGTGAATATTTTCTGGACAAGCTCGACAGATGCTTTCCCGGAAGCGGTCTGCGGCAGCGTTATACGGAATATTTCGGAAACCGCTATGAATGCGTAAGTCCCGGATTCCGGAAACTGTGGAAAATATTTACCGAAGAATGCAGCCGATTCGGAATAATCTACGAAATGAAAAGCATAATAGCTGCCTATAAGCGTGGTTACGGCGATATGCAGCTGTCTTTTTTCTGATTGTTCAATATAATGAAAGGTTGTGATATACATGAGATCGCCCGACGATTTCATTGTTTACGGCAATTGAAACAATTAATATAAAGGAGAATAAATACCATGACAACATTTGAAGAACTTAAAAGAAGAGGTCTGCTTGCTCAGCTGACTGACGAAAAGGAGATCGAAGAACTTATCAATGCCGGAAAGGCTACTTTCTATATCGGATTTGATCCTACTGCCGATAGCCTTCACGTAGGTCACTTTATGGCTCTCTGCCTTATGAAGAGGCTTCAGATGGCTGGAAACAAACCTATTGTGCTTATCGGCGGAGGTACTGCCATGATCGGCGATCCCTCCGGAAAATCCGACATGAGAAAAATGATGACACCTGAAACTATTCAGCACAACGTTGACTGCTTCAAGAAGCAGATGAGCCGTTTTATTGACTTTTCCGAGGATAAGGCTATCGTTGTCAACAACGCCGACTGGCTGATGAATCTCAACTATATCGAGCTTCTCCGTGATGTCGGAGCACATTTCAGCGTAAACCGTATGCTCAGCCACGAGTGCTACAAGCAGAGAATGGAACGTGGTCTTACTTTCCTGGAATTCAACTACATGATTATGCAGAGCTACGACTTCATGGAGCTTTACACAAAATACGGCTGTAATATGCAGTTCGGCGGCGACGATCAGTGGGCAAATATGCTCGGAGGAACAGAACTTATCCGCCGCAAACTGGGCAAGGATGCTTACGCTATGACTATTACTCTTCTCCTTAACTCTGAGGGCAAGAAAATGGGCAAGACGGAAAAGGGCGCAGTATGGCTCGATCCTGAAAAAACTCCGCCTTATGAATTCTTCCAGTACTGGAGAAATGTCGCCGATGCCGATGTTATAAAGTGCCTGAAAATGCTGACTTTCGTTCCCGTTGAGGATATTGAGGAAATGGAACAGCACATGGAGGGTGCTCAGTTCAATGAGGCAAAGGAACTCCTTGCTTACGAACTCACAAAGCTTGTTCACGGTGAAGAAGAAGCTGAAAAGGCAAGAACTGCCGCCAAGGCTCTTTTCGGAGGAAGCGGTTCGGATGCCAATATGCCTACTGCGGAAATCAGTTCTGACGACCTCACAGACGGAGCTATCGGACTTCTTACACTCCTCGTAAAGGCAGAGCTTGCTCCCTCGGTTTCAGAGGCACGCCGTCTCGTCCAGCAGGGCGGAATCACCGTAAACGATGAAAAAATCACCGACGCCAAAGCTCAGATAAAGCTTGAAGGTGAAACAATAATCCGCAAGGGTAAAAAATCATTCAGGAAAATTATTGTAAAGTAAAAATTCCGGTGGTATTTTTATAATCAACGTCAGCAGCTTATGTGGGGACGCTGTCCCCACACCCCTGCCAAAGGGGGAATTCCCCCTTTGGAAACCCATTATTAATTATAATCC
>UQXS01000193.1 GCA_900545125.1 uncultured Ruminococcus sp. | reverse complement strand
CGGAGCAATATCAAAAGCAGTCATGCATCCGGTCTTTCCCTCTGACTTTAGCCTTGCAAGGGCTCTTGCATAGCAGATCAGTACGCTTGCGGTAAATTCGGGATTTGATTCCAGTTTGATAGAATATTCGATCATCTGATGTGTCTTTTCGCCGTCGCCTGTAAGACCGCTTCTCATAACGAAACCGCCGTGAGGCATCTTGTTGTGAACAGCATCGAATTCTTCTTCAGTAATGAAGTTTACAGTAGTATCGTACTGGTCAAAATAGTTTTTCATTGTTTTGATTTCGTTTTCAATAGCGGCAAGATCTGCTCCCTCTTCCGGAACAACGAAGCATTCTCTTGTATGTTTTTCACGGGTTGAGAGATCAGGCTGACTGCCGGAACGTACTGCATCCATAGCTGATTCTACCGGAACAGTGTACTGAATTCCTCTTTTTACGCCCTTTACACGTCTGATAGCGTCGGAATGTCCCTGACTTACGCCCTTACCCCAGAAAGTATAACTTTTTCCGTTGGGGAGAATTGATTCGGCATAGAGACGGTTCAGTGAAAACAGACCCGGATCCCAGCCAAGGGAGATAAATGCCAGATGACCGGATTCCTTTGCAGCTTTGTCTACGTTGGCAAAATGCTCGGGGATTCTTGCATGAGTATCAAAGCTGTCTATAACGTTGAAATATCCGGCAAGTTCAGGAGTCTGCTGAGGGAGATCTGTGGCGCTTCCGCCGCAAATGATCATAACATCTATTTTATCCTGCATATTTTTTGCATCTTCAATGCGGTAAACAGGAGCATCCGCTGTGACAGTCTTTACTGTTTCGGGATTACGTCTTGTAAATATGCCGGCGAGCTCCATATCATCGTTTTGTTTTATTGCAAGTTCAACGCCTCTTCCGAGGTTGCCGTATCCTGCGATACCGATTCTTATTTTATTCATATTCATTTCCTCCTGTATTTTATAAAACTACAGCGTGTTTACATAAAAGTGCATACCCAGTAAACAAGCATTTCCTTTATTATATCATACAAATAAAAAAATGTAAAGGAAAAATTAGAGACTGTATTTATATGATGAAACGTTCACATAAAATTAACATTTTTTGCACCGCATTATCACATAACTATTATAAAATAGAAATAATATTCTGAATGGAGTAAAACTTTAAAAATGGATAAAAAAGAAATAAAAAGATATATTTTTATAGCGGTTCTTGCGGTAGCCGTTTGTGTTATAGTTCAGAATTTTGGTCTGATACAAGGCTTCGTTGGGATAGCTGTCAGTGCTTTGAATCCTTTGTTTATCGGATGTATTATGGCATATATCTTCAATATCCTCATGAATTTTTTTGAAAAGCATTACTTTCCCAAAAAAGACTGCGGATTCATACAGAAAAGCCGGCGTCCCGTATGTCTTATACTTTCTTTTGCTATTGCGATCGCTCTTATTGTTCTGATACTTAATATTATTATCCCGGAGATTGTCAGTGCTATCAAGCTTATTTCAGCGGAGATACCGCCTTTGTTTGTAAGCACGAAGGACTGGGCACTTAAAAAGCTGGAGGAATATCCGGACATCTACAACGAACTTAGCAGCATTGAACTTGATACAGCTTCAATGGCAGCCAAGCTGACAGACGGTGCATTTGGACTTTTCAGCTCTGTAATATCGTTTATAGGAGCTGTAACGTCTACTGTAACAAATATTGTTCTCGGCATGATTTTTGCTATATATATTCTTCTTCGCAAGGATAAACTTGCGAATGATGTTCGCCGATTCATGAAACTTTACCTGAGTGAAAAAAATAACCGCAGAATAAGTCATTTTTGTTCTGTAGCACATCAGACGTTCACCGGATTTTTTATCGGTCAGTTTATAGAGGCTGTAATTATAGGTTCTCTGACTTTTATCGGAGCATCTGTTCTGCGGCTTCCGTATGCGGCAATGACAGGAACGATAGTCGGTGTAACAGCGCTTATTCCAATTATCGGAGCATTTGTAGGTGCAGGTCTGAGTGCATTTATTATCTGCACTGAAAGTCCGAAACAGGCGTTGCTGTTCCTTGTATTTCTGGTAATTCTTCAGCAGGTAGAGACTAATGCTATCTATCCGAAAGTTGTGGGATCGTCGATCGGACTTCCCGGCATCTGGGTTCTTGCTGCCGTGACGCTCGGCGGAGGAATCTGCGGCATTATGGGCATGATACTCGGAGTTCCTCTGGCTGCGACTGTTTATAAGCTGTATTTTGAGCATATCGGTCAGTGTGAAAAAGAACTTGCCGTATCTGATTTGCCCCCTGAAGATGTTTCTGCTGCGCCTCCGGAAAAGGTCAGTCAAAAAGGCATAACGAAGAAAAAATGATAAAAACCAAATGCTCACCTTGTTTTTTCAAGGGGAGCATTTTTTGTCAATCTGCGCCATTTTTTGATTTGATTTATTGATATTTATGTTATAGTATACAAACTTTTTTAAAAACGTTATTTAATCATTGACAATCGAATAATATTAGTATATAATAACATAGGTTAGAGAACACTAATAATTATAAAAATGGTTTTGAATGCACGAAGATTTGCTGAAAAACGTGAAATAGCTATGAGAGCCTGTTTAGTATCTTTCTGCGCACTTTTTCCTTGTCAGCATAAAAATTATGATTAAAAATCTGCACACACAAATATACTAAACAGGCTCAGAGAATAATGATCTGAGGAGGTATTCTGATGAATCTGAAAGAAGTAAAGATCGGCGGTACTGCCAAGGTAAAAAAACTCGCAGGAGAGGGGGCTCTCAGGCGAAGAATCATGGATATGGGCATCACAAAAGGTGTTGAAGTTACTGTCCGCAAGGTAGCTCCGCTGGGAGATCCTATTGAAGTAACAGTTCGTGGGTATGAACTGTCTATACGTAAAGCGGATGCTGAAATGATTGAAGTCGAAATATAGGGAGTTTTATCCTTTACTATGAAATCCACCCCGGAAGGGGATTTCGTTTTCAAGGATTATTAGCAAAAGCTAACAAAATTAAGCCGTTTACCGGCGAAAGAGAGGTCTGTTAAATGAGTATAAAAATTGCGCTGGCAGGCAACCCGAACTGCGGCAAAACTACTATCTTCAATGCACTTACAGGCTCAAATCAGTTTGTAGGAAACTGGCCCGGAGTTACCGTTGAAAAGAAAGAGGGAAAACTGAAAAAACATGACGGAGTTGTTATTACCGATCTTCCCGGCATTTACTCGCTTTCCCCGTATACTCTGGAAGAAGTTGTAGCAAGAAATTATCTTATCGGTGAACGCCCTGACGCTATTCTGAATATTATAGACGGAACAAATCTTGAACGGAATCTCTACCTGACAACTCAGCTGACTGAATTGGGAATCCCCGTTGTTGCAGCCGTAAATATGATGGATGTTGTACGTAAAAAAGGGGACGAGATCAATCCTGAACAGCTTTCAAAAGCTATAGGATGCAAGGTCGTTGAAATTTCCGCACTAAAAAATGAGGGCGTTATTGAAGCTGCCGAAGCTGCTATAGAGGCAGCAAAAACTACCAGGACTGTTCCGAAGCATTCTTTTTCCGGTCCTGTAGAACACGCTCTTGCTCACATTGAAGAAGCAGCTCTGCATAGTATGCCGGAAGAAATGCAGCGATGGTACGCTGTAAAGCTCTTTGAACGTGACAAAAAAGCTATAGAAAAGCTTGATCTTCCGGAAAACATTCTCAAGCATATTGAAAATGATATTGCAAGCGTCGAAAAAGAAATGGATGACGATGCAGAATCTATAATCACTAACGAAAGATATGAATATATTTCAAGGATCATCGGAAAATGCCTGAAAAGGAAAAACAGCGGAAGTCTTTCTACATCCGATAAAATTGATAAAATTGTAACCAACCGCTGGCTCGGCTTGCCTATATTTGCTGTTGTTATGTTCCTTGTGTATTATATTTCAATGGTGTCAGTCGGAGCAGCTGCTACAGATTGGGCAAATGACAGTCTTTTCGGCGACGGATTCCATTTATTCGGAATCGGCAGCAAGGAAGCAGAAGAAGCAGCCGGAGAATACGGAGATACCGATGCGATAATTGCAGGCGGTCTTGAATTTGCAGCATCAAAGGGCATAGATGTTTCTGCTGCCGAGACAGCTATTGATATCGAATCGGATGATTTTGATGCCGATGCGGCAGCAGTTCAGCTTGAACTTATCGCTGCCGGATTCGGAAATTCCGATGAATTTACATACGAACTTGAAGATGACGAAACACTTGAAGTTACGGAAAAAAACGCTTCTATAGCTGATTTCCGCAGTGCAGCGGCTATGTTTGCAAAGTATGACGGCGGAGTTGATC
>UQXS01000192.1 GCA_900545125.1 uncultured Ruminococcus sp. | reverse complement strand
ACCATATCTATGAAAAAAAGCCAAGCAAAAACTTGACTTTTTCGACAGACTGAAAAGGGAAGTTGAACTTCCCTTTAATCAATTATTGTCTCGCACTCTTCCCGATGCAACAAACGAAACAACTGCAAAAGCCAGACATACAACCAGCATAAAAATAGGCGTAATACATATGAAATATTCATAAAAATCGTTATTTCTTTTGTCTAAAATGTATATTGCCTCAACAATATTAGCAATATATCCCAAAGCTGCAGCGAGCATTCCGATTCCTATCATCAGAACAGAAGCAGCATAGCTCTTGGCAAGAGAACACAATGCTCCGATAACGGCAGCAAGTATTGATATGCACATCATGACGAAAGAAATAATTACACATACTCCTCCAAGTTCGCCGTCTTCTACAAGATCGCCTATCATTTCAGCAACATCGCCGTCTGTAGAAGAAAGTCCGCCCAGCAGCGTATCTCCATTACCAATAGTACTGGTCGCATAAAACCAGTCTTTTCCGTATTTAATAACACCAAATTTCATAAGTCCGATTGCAAGAATAACGAGCAGAACAGCCATAGCAAGCACAAAAAGTCCTTTAAGAGATCCGCCGGAGGAATATGTACGTCCATATGACTGATTTCCGTAATAGCCGTAACCGGGCTGCTGAACCTGACCTGGATATGCTCCGTACATAGGCTGCTGCGGAGGCGGAACATTCACTCCGGCAGCAGGAGCAGCCGGCTTTGCAGCTGCCGTCTGACCACAGTTAGGACAGAAAGCTGCCCCGTCATTTAATAAAGAACCACATTTTTTACAATACATAAAATTACCTCTTTTCCTTTATATTTCCGTTACAAACGGCGTAATGAGAATTACCAGCATACATATCGGGCACACATATTTTATCATGCCACGGTACAGAATCTTTGAACGGAATTTTCTTTCTCCGTACATAACTTCTTCCTCGACATACTTCGTCTTGACAACATATCCCACAAGAATACAGGTAAACAGCGCTGCTACGGGCATCATAAGATTATTGGTTATAAAGTCGAAGAAATCGAGTATCTGCATACCAAAGAGTGTGAAATCAGACCATGCGCTGTAGCCAAGTACTGACATCATGCCCAGTGCTATCGTGAATACTATAACTATACAGCAGCTTTTTACTCTGTTCAGTTTCGTCTTTTCCATAACAACGGCAGTCACTGTCTCCATAAGAGAAATTGACGATGTAAGCGCTGCAAGAGCTACAAGTATAAAAAATGCCGCTCCTATTATCTGACCTGCCGGCATGGAATCAAATACTTTCGGCATTGTAACAAACATGAGTCCCGGACCTTTATTGAGAGCATCCGGATCGCCGCCCGAAAATACAAATACTGCCGGAACAATAATAAGTCCTGCCAGAAAAGCAACAAGGGTATCGAATATCTCTATCTGTCTTACAGAACCCTCGATAGAATCCTCCCTGCGCATATAAGAACCGTATGTAACCATAATTCCCATTGCAATGGACATTGAGTAGAAAAGCTGTCCGACTGCGGCGGCAATTGTTTTCATAAGTTTTGTTCCGGTAAATCCGTCAAAATCGGGGAGGATATAATATTTAAGTCCCTCACCTGCGCCGTCAAGGGTAAGTGTATAGATACTTATGCCAAGAATAAGCACCAGAAGCACGGGCATAAGAAATTTGCTGAATTTCTCAATTCCCTTTTCAACACCGAGACATACAACTACAGCTCCTACCAGAACATATATCAGAAAGAATACTGTAGGCTGTGAGACGAATCCGATAAAATGGTCAAAAAATCCGATCTCTGCTCCGCTTTCCGAAATTCCGTAGGATGCATTGGCAATTTCCGAACCATCACCCGTAATAAAGACGGTCATATATTTCAGTACCCATCCGCCGATAACGCAGTAGTAAGGGAGTATGAGCGCCGGAACAAGTGCCGACAGCCAACCTAAAGGTCTGAATTTTCCATTTACATCAGAAAATGCTTCTATAACGCTTTTGCCTGTTCTGCGTCCTATGGATATTTCTGTTACAATAAGCGCAAACCCAAAAGTTACAGCAAATATCAAGTAGATCAGCAGAAAAATTCCGCCGCCGTATTTTGCAGCAAGATATGGAAAACGCCATATATTTCCAAGTCCCACTGCCGAACCTGCTGCTGCAAGGATAAAACCTATTTTTGAGCCGAATCCACCATTTGAAGATGCTTCACTGTTTTGTTTCATTAATAATATTCTCCTTATGATATTTTGCTCAGCAAGAAATACAACGTCATAATTATATCACAAAAAATAAAAGAAATCAACACTTTTTTACAATTTTCTATTTTAATCAAAATTTCTGCATAAAAATTATGCAATATTTCTATAACGGTTCTTGAATTCGCAGGACATACATATTATAAATAATGAGAAAGGAGCTGAATATATATGACGGAAAACACACAAACTTCTGAGCCGACAGAGGATAGTCCGCAGGAATTTCTGCCGGACTATGAAGAAAAATACCGTGAACGCTCCGGTGATGCTCCGGCTATGCAGGCGGCAGTATGTATTGTGATGGCGGCATCGGTTTTTATAATCAATATTATTTTTCCTGGAATAGCTGTCAGTATATTTGAAAAAATAAAAGAACTTACCGCAGATCCGGCAGAACTTTTTCCTAATCCTATAGATCTGCTCCGCCCGTTTTTTGATTAGCTTCAGAATAGGGGGAATACGGATTAGTATCAGCTTTTCGTTCCTGATGTTCAACGCTCTTATTTTTCTTGTCAGGGAACACCGGACGATCCTTTACTTTTACAGTGGATGCCTTCTGCATGAACTGGGACATATACTTGCCGCTGCTATTGCAGGAACGGCAGCAGAAAATATCGTCCTGAGCGGGACAGGAATAATTATAACTACGGAAAAAAATGCCGCCGTTCCCATAAAGCGCAGTCTTTTTCTGCTACTGTCCGGACCTGCAGTCAATCTGATATTCGCCGTCATAACAAAACTTCTGGGCGGCAGCCGCCTTTTTATGATGCTGAATCTGACCCTTTGTCTGTATAATTTGCTGCCATTTCCAAGCCTCGACGGCGGAGCTGTAATTGAAATCCTGATAAGTGGAATACGCTGCGAATACGGTATCCGAATTCTTCTTGCAACCTTCAGATATGTGCTTCTCATTGCTGCGGCTTCGGCCGTTTTTCTGGGAATAAAAGAGTTCTTACCAATCTTTGCCGTACTTGTAATGCTTAATATTACAAATTGGATAAATAATGGTAAAAATACAAAGAAAATGCAAAAATAATGTTGACAAACAAAAAAATGTGTGATATGATTAATTCAAGGATTATTAGTAAATTCTGTGCTTTTTTGTCGGGTTTTAAGAACCTGTTCAGTATCTTTTTCGCACGTTTTCAGGCAGAATTGTACTTATTTTCTAATTTTATATTTTGTGGAGGTTTATTATGGCATTTTGTAAAACTTGCGGTGCACAGATTCCTGACGGAATGACTCAATGTGCATCATGCGCCGCTCAGAACGACGCAGTTTCTGGTCAGCAGCAGGCGGCTGCTCCAAACAATACAGTTTTTAATCAGCAGCAAGCGGCTGCTCCTTTCTCTCCTTCCGATAACGGCGGAAACATGGGAGCTTATAATCCCGATGCGGCATCCGGCGGCGATTTTAACGCTTCTTTGGTACCGGAAAATAACAAATCCAACTCAAAGAAGGGTTTCATTGTCCTTGGCATTGCGGCTGTTGTACTTATAGCTCTGCTTATATTCCTTTTCAACATTTTCTTCGGCGGTTATAAAAAGCCTATTAAAAACGCTGTAAAAGGTATAAACAAAGTCGATATTGATAAGGTTGCCCATGCTGTTATCCCTAAAAAACAATTCAACGATTTCAAGGATATTGTTGAGGACGAAACCGGTGACAGTTACAAAGAAGCTGTAAAGGATCTTGAAGACGAGATCAATGATACTCTCAAAGATACTAAACTTGATTACAAGGTAAAAGTTGACTTCAAGGGCAAGAAAAAGGTATCTGGCGGCACCTGTGATGACATTGAAGATATGGCTAACATGGTGTTTGAAGAAATGGGACTTGACGAAGTTGAAGTAAAGAAAGCCTACAGAGTAAAGGTTAAACTCGAAGCTGAAGCTGAATACGAAAAAGAAGAAGTATCTGCCGGTGCTACTTTCAACATCTACGTTGTAAAGTATAAGGGATGCAGCGGCTGGTATCTTGCACCTTATGCCGATGAAGATTCGTTTGGCGGCTGGCTTGATCTTGCAAAGGATTTAGGCAGTTATGGCGGTTTAGGCGGATTTGATCTGGATGATCTCTACGACGATGACGATTACGACGACTACGACGACTACGACGATTACGACGACTACGACGATTACGACGACTACGACGATT
>UQXS01000191.1 GCA_900545125.1 uncultured Ruminococcus sp. | reverse complement strand
CTTTTCGGACTGGATATGTACAAGTACGAATTCGCCGGTCTGCTCATGCACGCTGAACATCTTGAAGCAGTACATGGTGTAGGTCCGCATACTATCAGTGTTCCCCGTGTAAAGAGAGCTTCTGATATTGACCCGAATGTGTTTGACAACAGCATTGACGATGATACTTTTGCAAAAATTATAGCCTGCATCAGAATCGCTGTTCCCTATACAGGAATGATTATTTCCACACGTGAAAACGAGGAGTGCCGTGACAGAGTAATCGGACTTGGCATTTCGCAGATTTCCGGTGGTTCAAGAACTTCTGTAGGCGGATACGCCGGATATTCTTCAGATGAACGTCCGCACGATACAGAACAGTTTGACGTTTCAGATCAGCGCTCACTTGACGAAGTAGTTAAATGGCTCATTGACCTGGGATATATTCCGTCATTCTGCACAGCTTGTTATCGTGAAGGAAGAACAGGCGACAGATTTATGTCGCTCTGCAAAGTCGGACAGATTCAGAATTGCTGTCATCCGAATGCCCTTATGACACTTCAGGAATTCCTTGAAGATTATGCTTCTCCTGAAACAAAGGCTGCCGGAGAGGCTCTTATTGCAAGAGAGATCAACAAGGTAACTAATCCGAAAGTTCTTGAGAGAGCTGTTCAGAATCTCGAAAACATAAAGAAAGGTGAAAGAGATTTCCGTTTCTGATCTGCAAATTATAGCAATTATATTGAATTAATGCCGGATATACGTACTTTTATCCGGCTTTTTTTGTATCTAAACACGGTTTTTAATCTGTGATGTTGACATTAATAAGAAAAGGTGATATAATACTTATTACTGAATTCTGCTGATAAGAGTGCGCTCAGGCTGAATTCATAAATAAATTTAAACGGAGGAAATTTATATGAAAAAGGTACTCGCATTTATTATGGCCGTAACTACTTGCCTTTGCACTTGTGCAGCTTGTGGTGACAAGGATGACAGCAGCAGCGAAAAGTCCAATAAGAAATCATCATCCGAGGTTGATGATAAGGACGACAAGGATGATAAAGATGATAAGGACGATGAAGACGACAAGGACAGCAAGGACGATGACGAAAAAGAATCCGGCAAGGAGGATTCAGAAAAAGAAACAGAGTCTGAAACAGATGCTCCTGAAGTTAATGTAATTGAAGATGAAACAGATAAACCGACAAAGGGTGAAAGTAATAATTCCGGTGATGTATCAGATGATATTTATCTTGAAACATTTACAGAATTTTGTCAGATGGCTATAGATCAGGATACAGAGGGTCTCATGAATCTTACTTTCCCTGATGTGCTGATTGATGCAATGAAAAAGACTAACGCATATGACTTTATGGCTGAAGAACTTGACGGCTCATATGACTCTATGTCTGAAGATGACCTCAGCAAGATTGAGATCGGCAGCGTTACCGACTGTGATGCTGCAACAAAGGAAAAACTTGAAAAACTGTATTCCGTTTACTCAAATCTTTTCTTCTGCATGGCTGAAAATAACATCATGTATGATGATATGGAGTCCGGAAACATTGACGATGAAAAAGCACTTCTCATTATGGAGCCTGCAATGCAGCTTGCTCAGTTAAACGATATTGAGAACCTTGATGTTGAGATCACTGTTCCTTTTGAGGAGGCTAAGTTTGTAACTTTGTCTGCTGACGGTGACGAGCAGAAGTTTGTAATGTATAAACTTGCAGGTGAGGACTGGAAAATGGACACCATCGGTCTTGCACTTTTTGGATTCTGATATAGTATTAAGGAGAACAAATCGTGAAAAAAATGCTTGCATTTTTTACGGCAGTCATATGCTGTTTCGGTTCGTTTACAGCTTGTGGAAATAAGAAAAACAGCAGCCGGGAAGGGGACAGTGTCTCTGAAACGGCTGCTGCTCCTGAAAGTGAGACAAGCGGCGCTGTGGAGGATGAATCAGCCAAAGAATATACAGAAATATTTCTCAAATTCTTTGACAGCGGCGACCCTGTTCAGATGATGGAGGTTTCCCTTCCGGATGTCGTTATCAGATCAATGAAAAATATCGGTGGATTTGAAACAATAAGTGAAACTATGGCAGTTTCTGCTTCAAGAGCTATGGCAGATATGCAGGGAGTTGATATATCGGCTGCGAAGTATATTTCCCAGCGTGAATGCGATACGGAAATGCGCAGCAAACTTGAAAAGCTGTATTCTGCATATTACATTGTTTACAAGACTATGGAAGATAATGGGATAAGCTATGAGCAATATATTTCCGGAGATATTGACGGAAGTAAGATGAAGCTGATCTTAGAGGCTCTTGCAAATTACAACAAGATCGGCATCGGTGAAGATGCTGATATCGGAGGGTATGTTAAATTTGACGATATAAAATATGTCACTTTTTCAATGAATGGTGAACAAACTGAATTTCTGATGTATAAAGTGAATGGAGAAAACTGGAAGATTGACATGATCGGCCTTGCTGTTTTTGAATACTGATTATTTAAGGAGAATTTATATGAAAAAAATTTTAGCATTTCTTATGGCAGTAACAACGTGTTTCTGCACATTTACAGCCTGCGGCAATAAGGATGGCAGCAGCAGTGAAAAGTCCGATAAGAAATCATCATCCGAGGCTGAGGAAAAGGAAGAAAAAGAAGATACAGACGGCGAAGACAGCAAAAACGATGATGAAAAGGATTCGGAAAATGAAACAGAGCCTGAAAAGGAAACCGAGTCTGAAACAGATGCTCCCGAAGTTATTGTAATTGAAGATGAAACGGATAAACCGGCAAAGGATGAAAGCAGCAATACCGGTGATGTATCTGATGATTTTTATATTGATTTTTTCAAGGATTTATGTCAGAAATCTGCAAATAATGATGCAGATGCTATTATGGAACTTGCTCTTCCTGAAGAATTGAATGAAGCAATGAAAAAGACCGGTTCTTCTGACGCATTTGTTGAAGAATTTGATTTCGATGATTTTTCCGGTTATTCTTTAGGAGAACTGGCTGCAATGAAAGTTACCAGTGTGACCGATTATAATGCTGCAGACCTGGAAAAAATTGAAAAGTGTTATTCTGTTTTTAACAATATATTTGTTTATATGGCTGAAAACAACATTTCGTATGAAGAAATGGATGAAATAGAGGATGATCCTCAAATGAATTTATTAGTGGAACAAGCTGCCCAGCTCTATTATGGTGAAGACGTTGATGTTGATGTCACCATTCATTTGGAAGCTGCTAAGTCAGTAATTTTGGATATAGACGGTTGGGATGAGGAATTTTTCATGTACAAGCCTGTAGATGAGGGCTGGAAGATAGACTTTTTCGAATTTTCAGATTTATTGGGCGAGTAATAATATAAACTGTAAAATATTTATATATAGTTATTTTGAGCAAGGAGAATTTATATGAAAAAAATATTGGCTTTTCTTATGGCAGTAACAATGTGTTTCTGCGCATTTACAGCCTGCGGCAATAAGGATGGCAGCAGCAGTGAAAAGTCCGATAAGAAATCATCATCCGAGGCTGAGGACAAGGAAGAAAAAGAAGATACAGACAGCAAAGACAGCAAAAACGATGACGAAAAGAATTCGGAAAATGAAACAGAGTCTGAAAAGGAAACCGAGTCTGAAACAGATGCTCCCGAAGTTATCGTAATTGAAGATGAAACGGATAAACCGGCAAATGATAATAACGGTTCTGAAAATGAAGTATACCTTGCGGCTTTTCAGAAACTTATTGATGCAGTCAAAACAAAGGATTCTTTAAACATTTTAAAAGCTACACTTCCGGATATGACGGTCGATGCTATTGTGAATACTGAATCTATAGATGCTCTTACTGCTTCTATGGGAAGCTTTTCTGGATTCGGTTTTGATAATATCACAGCAACAGAGATTGTCGCTGTAGACGAGTGTGACGCAGATGTTATTGAAAAGCTTGAAAAACTTTATTCCGTTTATTCCAATATGTTTATTATTATGGATGAAAATGACATAAGCTACAATGATGTAATGAGCGGCAATATCGACGATGACAAGGCAATGCTTATTATGGACGCAGCTAATCAGCTTTCGCAGATCGACGATTTTGAAAGTCTTGATGTTGATATTTCAGTTAAATTTGAAGATGCCAAAATGGTTACTTTCAGCTATAATAACATGGAAGAAAAATCTGTAGTATACAAAGTTGCAGGCGAAGACTGGAAATTAGACAGTTTGGGCGCAGCTGCTATCGGATATTAATATTTCTGTTTGCGGCAGCACGGGCAGAAAATAATGGAGGAATTAAATTATGTATGAATTAATGGCAGCACTTGGAAATGTTCCTGCTACGGGGGATACTTTTCCGGTCAAGACGATTCTTATCATTGCAATAATTGCCGTGGCAGCAGCTGTCGGAATGGTCGTTCTGACCAAGGGGAAAAAC
>UQXS01000190.1 GCA_900545125.1 uncultured Ruminococcus sp. | reverse complement strand
CTCCTGACCTATTATATGTATCAGAACAAAAAATGTTCCCCGTGCTCCACAATTGAGCACGGGGACTCTTATTACATACCTGTAAAAGTAAACGGAGCTTCTGCCTCACGTATAAAATATCCCTGCTGAACTCCGCATACGGGACACTCTGTAGGAGGTTCGCTTCCTGTGTGGATATGACCGCAGTTAAGGCACATCCAACGCTCCTCACTGCTGTCGGAGCGGAACATCATACCATCACGCCATAGACCGGCATAATAAGCAAATCTTTCACGATGCGAATTTTCAATGGCACCGATCATCTTGAATTTAGCCGCAGCCTGCTGAAATCCCTCATCCCGCGCAATACGCTCAAAATCAGGATAAATAATTCCGTTTTCCTTTTCCTCTGCCTTTGCGGCGGCATCAAGGAGCTGCTGCATATCTGTGTAAACATCGGCAGGAAATCCTGCGTTTATCTCGATTTCCTCACCGGCAGCATCTTTTAGCAGTTCAAAATATATTTTAGCGTGCTGTTCCTCCTGCTCGGCAGTAAAACGGAACATTCTCTCCAGACCGACAAGAAATTGCTTCTGTGCTGCAAGAGCGCCCTGGTAGTACCTCTGCCTTGCCTGACATTCACCGGCAAATGCACGCATAAGATTGATTTTTGTCTGACTTTCATTAAAATTTGTCTTAGGAATCATTTTAATACCTCCTTTTCATGAGGTATTATCTGCATTAATTCGAAAAATATACTTCTGCCGACTTCTTGGATTTTTGTACCCTACTGCCAAAATCAAAGATTAAAAAAGCGCTTTACCTTTTACAGATAAAGCGCCGTTTTTTAAAGTACTAATTAGTCGTTGATCTTTCTCTTAACATAAGATGTGTGGAGAATCTCATGTGCCTTATGACTGCCGGGCTTCTCAAGGAACTCGTCATAGAGAGCCTTTACAGCAGGATTCTCGTGAGACTGTCTGAGAGGCATAGAAGCATCAAGATTGTAAAGAACCTTAGCTCTTTCAGCTCTGAGATCAGTAAAGTTTCTGATGCTCATTGGCTGCTGAGGCTGACCGCCGCCGTTTACACAGCCACCGGGACAAGCCATGATCTCAATGAACTGATAATCAGCTTCACCCTTCTGAACCTTTTCAAGAACTTCTCTTGCATTTGCAAGACCGCTGGCTACACAAACCTTAACGTCCATACCTGCAACGTTGTAAGTAGCCTCCTTAATTCCGTCCGTGCCACGAACCTCAGGGAGATCAGTAACGTTCTCGCCTGTAAGCGTATAGACAGCAGTTCTGAGAGCAGCCTCCATAACACCGCCGGTTGCACCGAAGATAACACCTGCACCTGTAGAGATACCAAGCGGATCATCAAACTTTTCATCCTCAAGACCGAGGAAATTGATTCCGGCACGCTCGATCATTCTGCCGAGCTCACGTGTTGTAAGAGCAAAATCAACATCAGGAACACCTGCTGCACTCTGATCTTCTCTGCCGATCTCGAACTTCTTTGCAGTACAAGGCATGATAGAAACCATTACGATATCCTTGGGATCAATACCCATTTTCTGAGCATAGTATGTCTTAGCCGTAGCGCCGAACATCTGCTGAGGTGATTTGCAGGAAGAAAGATTCTCTGTCATATCAGGGAAGTAGTGCTCACAGAACTTGACCCATCCGGGTGAACAAGAAGTGATAAGCGGAAGCTTTCCGCCGTTCTTTACCCTGTCAAGGAATTCGTTTGCTTCTTCCATGATAGTAAGATCAGCAGCAAAATCTGTATCAAATACCTTGTCAAAGCCAAGGCGTCTGAGAGCGGCAACCATCTTGCCTTCTACATTTGTTCCAATAGGAAGTCCGAAGCATTCGCCGAGTCCTGCACGAACGGCAGGAGCTGTCTGAACGAGAACCGTCTTTGACGGATCAGCAATAGCTTCAAGAACAGGTTTTGTATAGTCCTTTTCGGAGATAGCACCTACAGGACATACAGCAATACACTGACCGCATGATACACAGCTTGTCTCGCCAAGTCCCATATCAAAAGCTGAACCGATATATGTTTTGAAACCTCTCTCATTTGCGCCGATAACGCCTATTCCCTGTGTCTTTGAGCACACAGCAACGCAGCGGCGGCAGAGAATACACTTATTGTTGTCACGGTACATATGAGCAGCCGAGTTATCAATTTCATACTCATTCTTTATTCCGTCATAAACGGAAGCATCCTCAACACCGTAGTCTTTAGCAAGCTTCTGAAGCTCACAATTTCCGCTTCTAACGCAGGAAAGGCACTTTCTGTCATGTGTGGAGAGTATAAGCTCAAGTGTTTTCTTTCTGGACTCAATAACCTTGGGAGAACTTGTGAGAATCTCCATGTTGTTTGAGCAAGGATATACGCATCCTGCAACGAGACGGAAACCTCTGCCCTCGTTTACCTCTGTAACACAGATACGGCAGGCACCGATCTCATTGATTTCTTTCATATAGCAAAGTGTGGGAATCTCGAATCCTGCCATGTGAGCAGCCTCAAGGACTGTAGTGCCCTTGGGTACGGAGATTTCTGCACCGTTTACTTTTACTGTTATATTTTCCATCGTTATTCCTCCGCTTATTTCTTGATGATTGCCTTGAACTTACAAGAAGCGATACAAGCGCCGCACTTTACGCACTTTGTCTTGTCGATTTCCATAGCTGCAAGCTTCTTGCCGGGAGCAATATAATCTGTTCTTGTGATAGCCGAAGCAGGGCACTGTTTAGCACACATTCCGCATCCGATACATTTGTCCTTTTCAATCTCAAAGCTGAGAAGATCCTTACATACGCCGGCAGGGCACTTTTTATCAACAACGTGAGCGATATACTCGTCTCTGAAGTATCTTAGAGTTGAAAGAACCGGGTTCGGCGCAGTCTGACCGAGTCCGCAGAGTGAGTTTGCCTTAATATGATAGCAGAGCTCTTCAAGCTTGTCGATATCTTCAAGTGTTCCCTGACCCTTTGTGATTTTGTCAAGGATCTCGTACATTCTCTTTGTTCCGATACGGCAGGGCGTACACTTTCCGCAGGACTCATCAACGGTAAATTCAAGGAAGAACTTAGCGATATCAACCATACAGTTGTCCTCATCCATTACGATAAGTCCGCCTGAGCCCATCATTGAACCAATGCCGATAAGGTTATCGTAATCAATCGGGATATCAAAGTTTTCAGGTGAGATACATCCGCCGGAAGGACCGCCTGTCTGAGCAGCCTTAAACTTCTTTCCGTTAGGAATACCTCCGCCGATTTCCTCGATAACTTCACGGAGAGTCGTGCCCATAGGAACTTCTACAAGACCTGTATTTCTGATCTTTCCGCCAAGAGCAAATACCTTTGTACCCTTTGATTTTTCAGTACCCATTGATGCAAACCAATCAGCACCATTGAGGATGATCTGGGGGATATTTGCGTATGTTTCAACGTTATTGAGGATAGTAGGCTTCTGGAAAAGACCTTTTTCTGCCGGGAAAGGAGGCCTTGGTCTTGGTTCGCCTCTGTTGCCCTCGATAGAGGTCATAAGTGCAGTTTCCTCACCGCATACGAAAGCGCCTGCGCCGAGACGAAGGTCAATATCAAAGCTGAAATCTGTACCGAAGATATTCTTACCCAGCATTCCTGCCTCACGAGCCTGCTTTATAGCTATATTAAGACGTTCAACTGCAATAGGATACTCTGCACGAACGTAAATATATCCCTGCTTAGCGCCGATAGCGTAACCGGCAATAGTCATAGCCTCAAGAACAACATGGGGGTCGCCTTCAAGAACGGAACGATCCATAAATGCGCCCGGGTCACCCTCGTCGGCATTGCAAACCACGTATTTAAGGGCTGCCTGCTGTTTTGCGGTCAGTTCCCATTTCATGCCTGTGGGAAATCCTCCGCCCCCACGGCCACGCAAACCGGAACGTTTGATCTCATCTATTATCTCTTCCGGAGTATGGTTGAAAAGGGAATCCGCCAAAGCTGCATACCCGTTGCGGGCAATATATTCTTCTATGTTCTCCGGGTCGATGAAACCACAATTGCGCAATGCGATGCGCATTTGTTTCCGGTAGAAATCCATATGTTTCGAATCGCTTACTTTCTGTTCGGTTTTAGGATCGGTAAATAGCAGACGCTCGATCCTCTTACCTCTTATAATATGTTCCCTTACTATTTCCTCGGCATCTTCGGGAGTTACTTGTATATAAAATGTATTGTCGGGTATGATTTTTACGATAGGCCCTTTCTCGCAGAAACCAAATCAGCCGGTTGTTATGACCTCTACTTTGTCTGCTATTCCGTTTTCTTCGAGTGCTTTATTCAGATTGTCTGCAATGGTGTGACTGGAAGAAGCTTTGCATCCCGTACCTCCACAAATCAAAATCTGCAAGTGTTGTGAACCGAGAGTCAGACCGCAGCTATTTTCAGTTACTTTGTCGTTACTCTCTTCACGTAAACG
>UQXS01000189.1 GCA_900545125.1 uncultured Ruminococcus sp. | reverse complement strand
GGATATTACGTATCCGTTGCCAAGGGCTACGACGTGGATAAGCCGAGAAATCTGGCAAAGAGCGTTACTGTAGAATAAATACAAACGGGCGGCAGCATTGACCGCCCGTATTTTTTGGAGGTTATAATATGAATGAGAATAAAGGGGAAAAATTATCTGTGACCGAGCTTGGAAATCCGGGAAATCCGCACGGAACTGCGGGCAAGGAAATGCTCCGGGGCATGAATGAACATCATTACGAAGTAACCGGCTGGGCACTGGATTTTCTTGAACTGCTTCCGGCAAGCAGGGTTCTTGATATCGGCTGCGGAGGCGGTGAAACTCTCCGGCGCATGGCAGAGTATATAAAAGGCGGACATCTTACGGGTGTGGATCATTCGCCCCTTTCTGTCGAGATGAGTATTGCACAGAATCAAGAGTCGATTGATGACGGAAAAATGGATATAATATGTGCTTCGGTATCTGAACTGCCTTTTGAAGATAATTCTTTTGACAGGATAATCACCGTTGAGAGCTTTTATTTCTGGCGTGATCCGGAAAATGATCTCCGTGAGGTTCTTCGAGTACTTGACAAGGGCGGAATTTTCCTGATAACCGCTGATATTTACGGCGATGCGGAGCTTTCCGGTGAGGACAGAGAAAACATTGCAAAGTACGGGCTTTTCAATCCGACTATTGATGAATTCCGGAATCTTCTTGAAAATGCCGGTTTCAGCTATGTGAAGATACACACGAAAGAAAACACAAGCTGGATATGTGCAGAAGGAAGAAAATAAGCAGTTCTTTTCAGATCTCGCTCCATGCATAGCGGGTGTAGTCTGGTACATCGCCTATTATTACTGTCTCAGCCAGAAGAAATTCAAATTCTACTTCTGTATCAAAGGAATAAATTGGCAGTGCGGATTTGATTTCCGCCTTTACAACGGCAGAAATGCGGTGGGTCGTCTGGTTGATTCCTGCGGAATCAAATGTGCTTTTCAGCCGGACTGATATTTTTTCCGCAGGGCATATCTTTATCTTTATATCCGGTCCTTTTCCTGCCAGAACATACGAACCGGTGAGAGAACCGGCAGGAATGCGGTGGACTGAATCGGATATGCGGCTGAAATTTCTGCGTATTAGAAGAGTGAGTTCCGACTGAACCCGATTGATATTTACGGGAATAGCTTCAACGGATACGGGATGACCGTTTTCGTCATAAAGTACAGCGGCAAAGTCGCTGTATGAAAAATTGTTTTCGGCAAGGTATTCCGTAACCGATTCCGATATGGCTTCTTCGGCGGTTTTACGGGCAAAATGTTCTGCCTGAGCTGCTGCGGCAGGTCTCAGTGCCTTGTCGGTTCTGATGATGCAGATTACCAGCAGAATTATCATTATTATAAAAATTGCTGCTCCGATCAAAGGCCGGAGCTCTTTTTTTCTGTGCTTTCTTTTTCTCATGCAGATCCCTCCGTTCCTGATTATAATATATTCCGTAAAGGCGTTATTCGTGACAGTATTCTGTGATTATCCTTCAGAATGAACAAAAAAATAAGAATTGTGAAAAAATGAATAAAAAGTCATTAAAATTGTAATATTTATCATTGAAATTGATTTTACCATACTGTATAATAAAGTAAAGGCGGCATTTGTACTGCTGCTAATATAAAAAGCCTTTTCAGCTTTGTTAAAATATCCGGCAATGAATTACAGCACAGATTTATCCGGTCAGATCAGATATTTTAGTAAAGCAAAGGCGGATATGAGAGGGAAATTTTATGAAAGTACAGAAAACATTTATCAGAAAATGTCTTGCTGCTGCTGTGTCAGGAGTGATGCTGACATCTGTCTGTGCCGTTAATACAGGCAGCGTAACAGTCAATGCGGCGGAAAATCTCATCAGCAATTCCACATTTGAAAGCGGAACGTCAGGCTGGGGGCTCTACAAGGAAAGCGGCGGAGCAGCAACTCTTGGCACGGAAAACGGACGTCTGGCAGTAAATATTACTTCACTGGGATCTGTAAATTATGCCGTTCAGCCCAATTTTGATGTAATACCGCTGTACAAGAACGGCGTTTACCGCCTGAAATTCGATGTATCATGTACCGTAGACAGATTTATTGAGGGCATGATCCAGCAGAACGGCGGAACATACACAGCATATACATGGAAGGGAATCAATCTTACATCCGAGATGCAGACGATCGACTATGAGTTTGTCATGGAATATGATACCGATATTATGACAAAGCTCTGTTTTAACTGCGGCATTCAGAGCGACCATGAGGGACAGCTTCCGCCTCACACTATTTACTTTGATAACGTTTCGCTGGAACTGGTAGATGACAGCAAAGTTGATTACAGCGCTGATAAGCCATATGAGCCTGATATAGTTGCCAATCAGGTAGGATATCGGACAGATGATGTTAAAACAGCTGTATTCCGTAATATATCAGGATCAGGCACATTTAACGTTGTAAACGCAGACACAAAGAAAACCGTTTACACAGGACAGATGTCAGAAGCAATAAACTATTCACTGGCTGACGAGACGGATTATACCGGTGATTTCTCGGCTGTTACCGAACCGGGAACTTACTATATCACTGCTGACGGAGCAGATGATTCATATACATTCACAATAGGCGAAGATGTTTACAAGGAACTTATTGATGATTCAGTTCGTATGCTGTATTTGCAGAGATGCGGCTGCGAAGTTATAGATGACGAATTTGGTCATCCTGCCTGCCATAATACTTTAGCTACGATCTATCAGACAGACCAGAAAATAGACGTCAGCGGCGGATGGCATGATGCCGGCGACTACGGAAGATATATAGTTCCGGCAGCAAAAGCTGTTGCCGATCTTCTCTATGCATATGACGCTGCTCCGGAACTTTACGGTGACGATCTCAGCATTCCGGAAAGCGGAAACGGTATCCCGGACGTTCTTGATGAGGTGCGTTACGAGTTGGAATGGATGCTCAAAATGCAGTCGGAAAACGGCGGTGTTTACCACAAAGTAAGCTGCGATACTTTTCCTGGATATGTAATGCCGCAGGCTGAAACCAAGCCTCTTATCGTAACTCCCGTTTCTTCAACTGCTACGGCAGACTTCTGTGCATCTATGGCTCTGGCTTATGAAATGTATCTGCCTGTTGATGCGGAATTTGCTAATAAATGTTTCGCAGCAGCCGAAAAATCATGGGAATGGCTTGAGGCTAATCCAAATTTCCTGTTTAAAAATCCGACCGATATCGTAACCGGAGATTACGGCGACAAGAGCGACAGTGACGAGCGTTACTGGGCAGCAGCTCAGATGTATCGTGCTACAGGAGATGGCAAGTATCTGGATTTCATTTCTTCTGCACTCAAAGGACTTGATTGGGCAACGGTGGGAGATTACGGAAATATGGCTATTCTTACATCGTCGCTTATTGATGAGAATTCTGAAGAATATAAAAATGCTAAGAATGCGGTTATCAGTCAGGCAAATAATTTCAGATCCGTATCGCAATCTTGTCCATACGGAGTTTCTCTTACGAAATTTGCATGGGGCAGTAATATGACGGTTGCTAATGCCGGCGTTATCTGCGGTCTTGCATATAGACTTACAGGCGATGAGTCATATCTTGAAACGGCAAATTCAAATCTTGATTATCTGCTTGGAAGCAATCCGAATGCAGTATGCTTTGTAACGGGATATGGTACAGTATCTCCGCAGTCTCCGCATCACAGACCGTCAATGGCTGTAGGAAAGGCAATGAAAGGTATGCTGGTAGGCGGTGTAAACTCTGCGCTTGAAGATCCGGCTGCAAAAGCATATCTTAAAGATGCTCCGGCTGCAAAGTGCTATGTGGATAATTCGGAAAGCTATTCTACAAACGAGATAACTATTTACTGGAATTCTCCTTTGACATACTTGTTCTCGCTTACAAATAAAACGAATATCACTGCTTCAAAGGACGGAGATATAAATAAAGACAACGAAGTAAATATGGCTGACCTGGTTCTTCTTCAGAAATATCTGCTCAGAAAGGAAAATCTGACTCCTGATCAGGCAGCTGCTGCCGATGTTTGCAAGGATGATGAGATAGACGTATTTGATCTTGTTAAATTAAGACAGATCATTATTGAAAATAAATAAGTGCAAGAAAAAATCCTCCGGTTATTTAATCGGGGGATTTTTATTTACAAATAAAAATATATATGTTATAATATTATTGCAATTATTGTGAATACAGGCTCTGAGGAGGAAAAAAATGAAAGAAAAAAATATGTTAATGATGCAATAAATTTAGTTGGATTAGCTGAGTTTAAAAAGTTTTATCCAAAGCAATTAAGTGGTGGTTTATTAAGAAGATTAAATATTGCATGTGGTATAGCTCATAAGCCAGAGCTTATAATACTTGATGAACCAACGGTTGCTGTCGATCCACAAAGTAGAAATAACATATTAGATGGAATAAAAAAGCTAAACGAAGAAGGTGC
>UQXS01000188.1 GCA_900545125.1 uncultured Ruminococcus sp. | reverse complement strand
GCCTACAATAAGAGAATTTGCCATATTATTTCCGTCACCGATAAAACACATTTTCAGTCCGTCAAAACTGCCCTTGAATTCACGTATCGTCATGAGATCGGCAAGAACCTGACACGGATGACAGAAATCCGTAAGACCGTTTATAATCGGAATACTGCCGTACTCGGCAAGATCTTCAACCTCTTTCTGCTCAAATGTACGTATCATTATACCGTCAAGATAGCGTGAAAGTACCCTTGCCGTGTCCTGAACCGGCTCTCCACGTCCTATCTGGAGATCGTTGGACGAAAGAAACAACGGATATCCGCCAAGCTGATACATACCCGTCTCAAATGATACTCTTGTTCGTGTGGACGATTTCTGGAATATCATGCCGAGTGTCTTCCCTTTGAGAAGATGATTATGCGGGATTCCATGCTTTAATTCGTATTTAAGCTGATCTGCAAGGTTGAGAATGTCAATTATCTCCTCACCGCTGAGATCGAGCATTTTAAGTAAGTGCTTCATGTCAATTTATCCTTTCAAAATTACTGTCAGCTGCGGTTCATTTCCCCGAACGCTTTGTCTATAGCCACTGCAAACAGCGGAATATAGTCGTCAAACGCCGTATTCTCAATTTCAAGGTCATATTGAATTGAACCGGCTGCACCATATTTAGTGTTTATCTTTCCGACCTTGATTTCATTAAGTATTATATCAAAATTCTTTCGGTCTTTACTTGCGATAGCAAAGTTCATCCCTTTTCCCACGGCAGTTATCGTGGGATCGAGAAACATTGATCTGCATTCCATTCTGAGAAAAATATCATCATTGAGAATCACAGAAAACAACGGCTTTCTTGAATCCCCCTCCTGAACAAGCGTGTAAAGATTATAATTGCTTGCATCCAGCAAAATGTATCTCTGGGAAAATCCTTTTTTCTTAACGGTATACAGAAGCCGTGATTTCTTATCCTCTACAACATACTTATTGCCCTTTTCTGCTACTGTTAATTCCATAAATCATTCCTCCAGTATTTCCATAAGGATTTTTATTCCGTCGTCTATTTCATTATATGTTATGTTGAGCGGAGGCAGAAGCCTTATCTTCTCCTTTGCCGTAAGCACAAGCAAGCCCCTTTCAAACGCCTTTTTGGCGGCATCCGACGCTTTTTTCGACTTATCGGCAAGAGTAATTCCGATCATCAGTCCAATTCCGCTGATGCTCTCGACCGCACTGCTCTCCTCAAGCTTTGACTTTATGTATGCTGCCTTTTCATTTACCTCGTCTAAAAATCCATCACCGGTTATTCTGTCGATAACCGCAATTCCGCCTGCACAGGCTATGGGATTTCCGCCGAATGTAGAACCGTGTGTTCCCGGAACAAGCACGTTCATCGTCTTTTCATTGAACAGGCACGCTCCCATGGGAACTCCGCCTGCTATGCCCTTGGCAAGTGTCGTGATATCCGCCTTTCTGCCGTACCATTCCCCGGCAAGAAATTTTCCGGTACGTCCTACACCGGTTTGTACCTCGTCGGCTATCACAAGGATATCTTTCTCACCGCAAAGCTGATATACGGCATCCACAAACTCCTTTTCAAGAGCATTCACGCCGCCCTCGCCCTGTATGTATTCCAGCATAACGGCACATACGGTATCGTCAAGCTTTTCTTTCAGGTCGGCGGTATTATTTGCCTCGACGTTAATAAATCCCTCCAGAAACGGGAAAAAATAATTGTGAAACACATCCTGTCCCGTTGCCGAAAGAGTAGCAATTGTTCTTCCGTGGAAAGAATTCACCAGAGTTATAATATTGTGACGTCCCTTGCCGTACTTATCAAAACTGTACTTCCTTGCTGTTTTTATAGCGCATTCATTTGCTTCCGCACCGCTGTTCCCAAAAAAGACCGCCTGATATCCGGTAGTACCGCAGAGCTTTTCGGCAAATTCAGCCTGAACATCAGTATAGTAGTAATTACTGTTATGCTGGAGCGTCCGCACCTGAGCACATACCGCATCTGCCCACTGTTCATCACAGTAGCCAAGACAGTTGCATCCTATTCCGCTGCCGAAATCAATATATTTCATGCCGTTTTCATCAACACACTGTCTGCCTTGTCCCGATTTCATCGCAAGGGGATAACGTCCGTATGACTGTGCCACATAATTATTAAATTTATTTATTGTTTTTTCATTGCTGTTCATTTATTTTTCCTCCTCGGGACAAAGATGCAGAAAAATCTAAAATCAGACTCTACACCTATATATAATTATAACTCCATAACTACTATAAAATCAATATAGTATATGAATATTGTCGTAAATTTTTTGTTTATTTGTAATATAATTTATGAAACTTGTGCCAAATCAGACAAACTGCGTTCCAATGCCTTCGTTGGACAATATCTCTATTAAAATAGAATGCGGAACTCTGCCGTCAATGATTACTGTCTTGTTCACTCCACGCCTTACTGCTTCAACGCAGCAATCTATCTTCGGAATCATTCCGCCGGATATTATCCCCTGTCTCTTGAGGAAAGGCACTTCGCTGACGTTCACTTCCGGAATAAGCGTGCTCGGATCGTCCTTGTCACGGAGCAGCCCTGCAATATCTGTCATGAGAATAAGATTTTCTGCTCCCAGTTCGGCTGCGATCCTTGCCGCTGCCGTATCGGCATTTACATTATATGTATTGCCCTCGCTGTCTGTCGCTACAGTCGCTATAACAGGCACACTGCCGTTTGCCAGAGCATCAAGTATCGGCTTGGTGTTCACTCCGGTTATCTCACCTACAAAGCCGAGATCCTGCCCGTCCTCTGTGGTCATCTTCTTTGCGGTAAGCATTTCACCGTCAATTCCGCAAAGTCCCACTGCACTGCCTTTATGCTGCGCAAGAAGCTGTACAAGTTCCTTGTTTACCTTTCCGGCAAGAACCATTTTTACAACGTTTACCGTCTCTTCATCAGTATAGCGCAGACCGTTTACAAACCGGCTTTCTATACCAAGTCTTTTCAGCATATCGCTGATTTCAGGACCGCCGCCGTGAACCAGCACTACCTTCACGCCGATCTGCGACAACAGCACAATATCTGTCATAACTGCGTCTTTAAGCTCGTTGTTTGTCATGGCGTTTCCGCCGTACTTTATAACAAGTATCTTATTATTGTATTTCTGGATATACGGCAGAGCATCAATAAGCACCTGCGATTTATCACTGTTTGAAATTTTTTCCATTTAATCTTTCTCCCTTTATGAACGGTAGTCGCCGTTGATTTTAACGTAATCATACGTGAGATCGCAGCCCCATGCAGCAGCACTATGACCACCGTTTCCAATATTCACTTTAATGCAGATCTCGTCCTCACCGAGAATCTCCTTTGCCTTTTCCTCCGAGAACTCAACGCCTGCACCGTTCCGGCAGACTTCAACACTGCCCTTTTCAGAAGAAATTCTGACATCTACATTATTTATATCAAACTCTGCATCAGCATATCCGACAGCGCAGAGAATACGTCCCCAGTTGGCATCTTCACCAAACATCGCTGCCTTTAACAGACTCGACGTAATAACCGACTTTGCAACAGTCTCGGCTGTTTTCTCCGTATCTGCTCCGCCGACAACACACTCGATAAGCTTCGTAGCTCCCTCACCGTCACGTGCCATCATCCTTGCAAGATTCATCATTATAGCGTAAAGAGCATTCTCAAATGCCTCGAAATCGCCGTCCTCGTGGGAAACCGTCTTATTTCCGGCAGATCCCGATGCCATAACGCATACCATATCATTGGTGGATGTGTCGCCGTCCACGCTTACACGATTCAGCGTTACCTTTACTATATCACTCAGCGCACGCTGGAGAAGTTCGGCAGAAATTCCGGCATCCGTCGTGATAAACGTCAGGGTAGTCGCCATGTTAGGATGTATCATTCCGCTGCCCTTGAGCATTCCGCCCATTGTACAGGTCTTTCCGCCCAGCTCAAACTGAACGGCTATCTCTTTCGGCATGGTGTCTGTCGTCATAATAGCTTCGACAGCACGTGGATTGCCGTCATATGTCAGTCCCTCTGCAAGCTCCTTCATTCCGTTGGCAATAGGCTCTATAGGCAACACCTGACCTATAACTCCGGTGGATGCAACAATAACATCTTCCGGAGATATGCCAAGTTCTTCGGCGGCAAGCTCGCACATTCTGTTTGCCTTTTCAACGCCGTCCGCATTACACGTATTTGCATTCACCGAATTAACAATAACGGCTCTTGCCTTACCGTTTTTCAGATGCTCCCTTGTTACAAGAATAGGCGCTCCCTTTACCTTATTCGTCGTATATACAGCCGCAGCGGTACATTCAGTATCAGCAGCTATCATCGCAAGATCGTTTTTCTTTTTCGTAACTGATGCTCCGCTGTGGGCGAGTCCGCACTGAATGCCATTGGCACGGAATCCCTTTGCAGCACAAACTCCGCCGTCTGTGAATTTTACTCCGTTTACTTCCT
>UQXS01000187.1 GCA_900545125.1 uncultured Ruminococcus sp. | reverse complement strand
ACGAATAATTTTGTTGGGTTTGGTGATAGAAATTTCTGAAAAAATGTGGTATTGTTGTTGTGAGGGGAGGTCTGAAAATGCCGACAGTAACAATAATAAATCCGATTTCCGAAATAAAAACTGATAATAAACTCAGGGTTGCAGCCTACTGCCGTGTATCCTCAAACAGCGCAGACCAGCAGAATTCATACGCTGTTCAGCTTGCATATTACGGCAGTAAGTTCAGCGATTCAGAAACGGAAATTCTCGTGGAAATTTATGCGGACGAGGGAATTTCGGGTACTCGTGACGATAAAAGAGCAGAGTTTCAACGGATGATAAACGATTGCAGAAAAGGAAAAATCGACAGAATTTATGCAAAGTCAATAAGCCGTTTTGCACGAAATACAAGGGATTGTCTGAAATATATCCGTGAGCTGAAATCGCTTGGAATTACGATTTTGTTTGAGAAAGAAGGCATCGATACCGCAAAAATCACGGATGAAATGATGATAACAATTATGGGCGGATTAGCTCAGGAAGAATCGGTTTCGATATCGCAGAATATGCAGTGGAGTATCCGCAAAAGAATGCAGAACGGCACATATATAGCCTCAAATCAGCCTTACGGATACGATAAAATTGACGGTCAGCTTGTGATAAATGAATCGGAAGCAGAAATTGTCCGCAGAATTTTTAATGAGTATCTCAGTGGATTCGGGCTGAATTCAATATGCAGAAATCTTAACGCTGACGGAATTATTATGGGAAAATCGGGAATCGAGTGGAAGAAAAAAGCGGTCAGATATATCCTAACAAACGAAAAATATATCGGCGACTGTCTGTGGCAGAAAAGCTATACTGAGAATGTTTTTCCCTTTAAAAAGCCGAAAAATAGGGGAGAAGCTGACCAATATTACGTTACCGATCATCACGAACCAATAATTAAAAGAGAGGTTTTTGAAGCTGTTCAGGAGTTGCTAAAAAAATATGGTGAGAAGTTCGGTCATACAGAATTCCGGAAATATCCGCTGACAATGAAAATTCAATGCGGAAACTGCGGCAGAATTTTCAAACGAAAAGAGAGCGGCAGTAAAGTTTTATGGGTATGTCGTCAGCATGATTTAAATGCAGATTTATGCGGATGCAAAGGCATATATGAAAACGAATTTTACAGTGCGTTTGTACGTTTATTCAATAAATTGCTGCTGAATTACAAAACGATTCTGATTCCGCTGCAAAGATCGCTTCGGGAATTAAAAATAAAAAAACACGCAGGAAATCTGAACGCTGCGGAGATTCATCGAGGCATAATTCAGCTTCGTGAGCAGTCCCACGTAATATCAAATTTACGGACGAAAGGATTTATCACAGAAACGAAATATCAGGAGCAAACGGCTGAAATAAGACGTAAAATAGCTAAAAATCAAAAAGACTTAAAGTTGCTGACGTACTCTGATGATGACAGCAAAACATTTGAACAGATTGAAATGCTTATTGATTTTTTTGAGAGCAGAAGTGAAATAATGACGGATTTTGAAAGCGAAATATTTGAATTTATGATCGAAAAAATAATTGTAAAAGAGCGGAAAATGCTTGAATTTCATTTGCTCGGCGGATTAAAATTAACAGAAAAATTGTAGCCTGTGACCAAAAATCGCAGGCTATTTTTGTTGGGGTTGGTGACTGGATTTGTCAGAGGTTCTGCGGTATATTGGTGTATGAAGGAGGTGCGAAAAAATGGCTAAAAACAGGACGATTCCCTTTGGATATATGATGCGGAGCGGCAGAATAACTGCGAATCCGAAAGAGGTTTTAGCAGTCGTTACAATTTTCGATGAATATCTTTCCGGAAAAAGTTTAAGCGAAATTGCTGCGGAAATGGACGTACCATACAGCGAAAATTCGAAGTGGAACAAGAATATGGTAAAGCGTATCATCGAGAACGAAAAATACCTCGGAACTCCTATTTTTCCGCAGCTGATAAGCGAAGAAATTTTCAGATCTGCCAATGAAAAAAGGGTTAAAAAAGCAACTTCAGTTCATGGAATTTCAGAAGAACTTAATGAACTCCGAAAAATTACTATGTGCAGTGAATGCGGTCACAGGCTTTTCAGAAGCGGCGGAAATACACGCTCTGAAAAATGGGATTGTAGAAATTCCGAGTGTTCACGATTTGAATATCGGCTTACAGATAGTATGCTGATCGGCGGTATATCGGCGATTTTGAATGCTGTAGCTGCAAATCCCGAATTGATAGATACCGATTGCGCAATAATTAGCTATAGTCCAAACGGTGAAATAATTCTGAAGCAAAACGAGATAAACAAAATGATTGACACTGCGGAATCAGATTTTTACGAAGTGAAAAATGAGATTTTCAGACTTGCGGAAATGAAATATCAAAGATGTACATACAGCGATATTCCGCAGAAAACAGGACTTTTGAAAACTCTTTTTTCAGAGAAAAAGCAATCCGAAAATCTTAATATTGACTTCTTAAAATCCACTGTAAAACAGATAAAAGTGAGTCATAATTTTACGATTGAAGCCGAATTCATAAACGGAATAAAAATCAGAAATACAACTGAGAGGAGCGATGAAAATGACGACATCTCCGAATGTAACGATAATTCCTGCAAGCTGTAAAGCCGCAGCAAACAGGCAGTATCGGCAGCTCAGAGTTGCCGCCTACTGCCGTGTCAGCACCGAACAAGAGGAACAGCAGAACAGCTATCAGTTGCAGATCTCATACTACACTGACTTGATTAACAGAAACAAGGATTGGTCGCTTGCAGGGATTTTCGCAGACGAGGGAATTTCGGGTACTCAGACGAAAAAGAGAACTGAATTCAACCGCATGATACGGCTGTGCAAACAAAAGAAAATCGACTTAATACTGTGCAAGTCAACAAGCCGTTTCGCCCGAAATACCGTAGATTGCCTTGAAAATGTGCGGCTGCTGAAATCCTTGGGAATAGGCGTGATTTTCGAGAAAGAGAACGTCAATACCCTGACGATGACAAGCGAATTTATGATTGCTCTGTACGGCAGTTTTGCTCAAGCTGAAAGTGAATCAATCAGCAAAAACGTGTCGCTGGGAGTGCAGATGTCATTCCGTGAGGGCAAAGTCAGATATCAGTACAAAAACTGGCTCGGATATCAAAAAGGAGCTGACGGCAAGCCGGAAATTGTTCCCGATGAAGCGGAAACTGTAAGGTTGATTTTTGAAAAATTTCTTGACGGATATTCGTCAGGCGATATTGCGAAACTGCTCAACGAAACAGGCAGACCAACTGTTCATAATCGCTTGGATTGGCGAAGCGACGGCATTTTGAGGATTCTCAGAAATGAAAAATATACGGGAGATTGTCTGCTGCAAAAGACATACACCATCGACTGCATCAGCCATAAAACCGTGAAAAATAACGGCGAAAGGGCAATGTATCTTGTTACCGACGCTCATCCTGCGATAATAAATCGTGATACGTTCAATCTTGTGCAGCAGGAGCTTGCAAGGCGTAATTCCAAGCGTAAAGTGAGTTCCAAAACGATCACGGAGCAAGGTAAATACAGCAGTAAATATGCTCTTACGGAGCTTCTGATCTGCGGAGAATGCGGTACTCCGTTTCGGCGTTGCACATGGAATGTTCACGGTAAAAAACGCATTGTGTGGCGGTGTATCAGCCGTCTCGATCACGGCAGCCGATACTGCAAAAATTCCCCGACAATTCATGAAGAACCGCTGCACAGAGCGATCGTGAAAGCGATAAACGAGTTTTATAACTGTTCCGATGAAGCTGCGGAAGTTCTGCGAAATAACGCTGAAAAGGTGCTGTCGGGACTTGCGGACGACGAAATTCAGGCAATAGAAAATCGGCTGAAAGAAATTGAAAAAGCACGAAATGATTTTATAAATCTGATTGCAGAAAAAGCCTGTGATGAGGATTCCCTTGACGGAGAATTCGCAAAATTATTTGCGGAAGAAGAAAATCTGAGCAGTAAACTGATATCGCTTAAATCGCAGAATACTGTGGAAAATAGCAATCCTGAGATTGATAAAATTACAAGCAGTAAATTTGAACTTGAATACTTCAACGATATTATCATCCGCAAGGTTATCGAGTGCGTAAAGGTTCTGAGCAAGACAGAAATCCTCATAATTTTCAAAGGAGGATTTGAGGTCAAGGTGGACGTTGATAAAAAGTAAATTTACGGAGAAAACGGCTTGATACAGCCGTTTTTTCTTTGGGAGGTTGATAGGTTGGCAGGAGATTTTGACGGAATAAAGCAGAGAAATTTCGGAATAGAAATTGAGCTTACAGGTCTGACAAGATGTCAGGCGGCGAATGCGATAAGCGGAGTTCTCGGCGGTGAAATCAGCCATGTTGGCGGTTCTTATGACAAATATATAGTTGGTGACAGCAGCGGAAGGACGTGGTCGTTGATTTATGACAGCAGTATCGAAGCTCATGATGAGCGTGGCAGAACTTCGAACTCGTCATACAGTGTGGAGCTTAATTCTCCG
>UQXS01000186.1 GCA_900545125.1 uncultured Ruminococcus sp. | reverse complement strand
AAGCCGTCAGGCGTGCTTTGTGCGGTGTTGCCTTAAACTACAGTATTTGAGATAAGGAGAAAATTTGAATGATCTACAATAATATTATAGAAGCTATGGGACACACTCCAATGATAAAACTCAACCGCATGAACAAACCCGGCAATGCCGATGTTCTTGTAAAATTTGAAGGACTTAACGTTGGCGGTTCTATAAAGACAAGAACTGCTTACAAGATGATCCTCAATGCAGAGCGTGAGGGAAAAATAAACAAAAATACAATAATAGTAGAGCCTACAAGCGGCAATCAGGGAATAGGACTTGCCCTTGTGGGAGCTGTCAGAGGATATAAAACTATAATTATAATGCCAGATTCCGTCAGCGAAGAACGCCGCAAGCTCGTCCGTCACTACGGTGCGGAGGTAATATTAATTCATGATGACGGGGATATAGGAAAATGCATTCAGGAATGCCTCAATACAGCCCTGAAAATGGCAGAAGAGGATAAAAATGTTTTTGTTCCGCAGCAATTTGCCAATCCCAATAATATTTACGCACATAAATATCATACTGCCCTTGAGATCCTCGAACAGACTGCCGGAAGAATTGACGGCTTCTGTTCCGGAATAGGCACGGGCGGAACTATCACAGGCATTGGCGAAGCTCTCAGGGCACAATATCCCGATATTGAAATATGGGCTGTAGAACCGGAAAATGCCGCTATTCTTGCCGGAGGAACTATCGGAACGCATCTCCAGATGGGTATTGGTGACGGCATTATTCCCGATATTCTCAATACAAATATCTACGATAATATCTATATCGTAAGCGACGAAGAAGCAATCAGAACGGCGAAAGATCTTGCTTCAAAGGAAGGCATCATGTGTGGAATATCCAGCGGAACGAACGTGGCAGCAGCGCTGAAATTAGCAGAAAAACTCGGCAAAGGCAAAACCGTGGTAACGATCCTCCCAGATACAGCAGAACGCTACTTCTCTACTCCCCTGTTTGACGAGTAATAAATATACCTGTAAGTACAGTAATAATTTTTGTCTTTTGTTTTTACTTACAAGCAGATGTTTTCTCATTAAACCTTTACCAAATGGTAAATTTCCTGTTTGAGGATTTGTCATAATAAATTTAAAAGCCCCTTTATGGGGCTTTTAAATTTATTAATAATGGGTTTCCAAAGGGGGGATTCCCCCTTTGGCAGGGGTTAAGGGGACAGCGTCCCCTTATTAAGTACAAGAAGATGTACAAAAAATATTACTGTACTTACAGGCATTTTACTAATCGTCAACTATGAATAAGATTCCAGAGTTCCTGACCTGTTTCGGCAGAAACTCCGACTGCCGATGCAAGTTCCTGCGGGGAAGCGCATTCAAGATTTTCTCTTGTCTTATACTTCAGCATAAGCTTTGCCGCTTTCTTTTCGCCTATTCCCCGGATGCTTGTCAATTCGGAGGCATATGTTTTTTTCTTATGTCTCGAATGCATGAAGCTCACGGAGAAGCGATGCACTTCGTCCTGAATTCTTGTTACCAGATTGAATGCGGATTTCAGCTCGTTTATCTGTATCTCCATTCCCTCGGCAGCAATAGCACGGGTGCGATGTTTGTTATCTTTCACCATACCAAAAACGGGAATATTCAATCCGAGTTCACGGATTACCGGTTCAACGGCATGGACGTGACCCTTTCCGCCGTCAAGAAGTATCAGATCCGGAACACGTGTGAAATACTCATCTCCCTCTCCGGAAACGATATGAGTCAGTCTGCGGCGCAGAGTTTCCTGCATACTGCCGTAGTCGTTCTGATACTGCTGTTCTTTTATTGTGAAGCGTTTATACGCTTTTTTCAGTGGTCTGCCGTCCTCAAAGACGACCATTCCTGCGACCATAGATTCAGATGACAGATTTGAAATATCATATGCCTCGATATATTTCGGCGGATTTTTCAATCCCAGACATCTGCCGAGCTGTTCCAGAGCGATAACTTCTTTGCCGGTTCGATTATTTTTCAGTGCTGCATATTCAGCACTATTATTTTTTGCCAGACGCAGAAGTTCAAGCTGTTTTCCTTTCTGCGGAACGTGGAATTTCACCTTGTGACCGGACTGTTTTTCCATAAGTTCTTCAAGAAGCCCGTAATCAGACGGAAGTTTATCGGTCACTACCGATTTGGGAATATCGTTTCTGCCGTAATAGAACTGCATAAGAAATGAATTCAGAATATCCTCGCCGGAATCAGGCTTTTCAAATTCAAATACCGCCTTATCGTAAAGACGGCTGTCACGGTACATCAGCACGGATATATATATACCGTCGTAAAACTCTGCCGCACCGACGACATCTGCGGAATCAACAACGCTGTTGATTATCTTCTGTTTTTCAGATGCTTTTTTTACGGCGACAATTCTGTCACGAAGCAGGGCAGCCTTCTCAAAATCAAGATTTTCGGCTGCCTGTTCCATTTCCTGACGCATACGCTCAACCGAATCGGTACTGCCGCTTTTTATGAATTCAACAGCCTGCGAAATGATATTTTTATATTCAGCGGAACTTATCCTGCCCCGGCACAGACCCATGCAGGTTTTAATGTGATAATTGAGACACGGTCTGCCTTTTCCGAAATCACGGGGAAAGACACGTGTGCAGGTAGGCAGCATAAATACCCTGTTAGCCTCGTTTACGGCTTCTTTTGTAATAAAACCGCTGGTATAAGGTCCGAGGTATTTTCCGTTCTCTTTGGTATTTTTTTCCGTGGTTATCCTTGGAAAATCGCCGTCAGATATGCGTATATAGTGGTAGCCCTTATCATCTTTCAGCAGGATATTATATTTCGGCTTGTGCTGCTTGATAAGACTGCATTCAAGAAGAAGAGCTTCATATTCGCTGTCGGTAACGATAAAATCATAGTCAAAGACATTCGACACCATAGCGGCAACTTTCGGGGTATGATCCGGATTTTCACGAAAATAGCTGCTCACTCTGTTGTGAAGATTTTTTGCCTTTCCTATATAAATAATGGAACTTTCCCGGTTTTTCATTATATACACGCCGGGAGAAACCGTAAGCTTTGAAGTTTTTTCACGCAGATATGGAAGTCTCGGATTCATTTTTACACCGCCTATTGCCTGTCAAAATATGCTTTTTTTCCGCTCGGTCTGAAATACGTCCTGATGTATCCGTCCGTAGACAGAACCACAAATTCGTTTGATTCCTCAATATAATAGATACCGTCACCGTCCTCTGCTTCAGTTTTGTAAAGAGCATCAGGATTATTTATAACATCACTTGCACCTTTTTCGTAATCCTGAGCGATATCGTAGTCAAAACCGACGCTGAACTCCATACCATGCTTGCTGAAATGGTCGTCACGGAGTTTTTCCGTTCTGAAATAATATTCAACATAATCGTCATTTGAAACACCGGACTCATTTTCCTTTGCGGCTGTTTCGGTTTCCGGTTCGGTAATTTTTTCCGGATTTACAGCAGTAGTCTTTCTGACATTATTTTTTTCAGCGGATGTTGTAAGTATTTCCGCATTTTCGTCAGAAGATGCAGTAGTTGTGGTCACGGTTTTATCCGGAATATCAGATGTTTTCACATCCTTATCCGACGATAGATTTATACCAAAAAACGCTGCGATCAGGATAACGAGTGCCGATGCACCGGAGATAATAGCACCTTTAATTTTTTTGCTCATAAAATCACTCCTTAATTACGGATTTTAAAGAGAGAACGCCCTGCAATAAAGGGCGTTCTCATCTTTAAGTAATATCTGCTTCATCGCAGAGAATATCAAAATAATTCTGAACCGAACTGTTTCCGATAATACTGCTGTCGCTTGTTATCTCGCCCGTATATTTGCCGTCCGCAAACACGTAACACTGTTGATTTCCGGCATCGGTAAGATCATAAGTTTTTATTGTACCGTCTGTAAGCTCATATTCAACGGAAAGAAGCGGATCTTTAAGTTCAGGTTCTGCCTCCATGTCAATTTTCTTCACCACATAAATTGAAAATGAATTATAGAAATTTGTAAACGGAGTGAGAATATTCTGAACTGCCAGCTGGATAGTCTGTCCGTTATACTGACACTTCTGTTGTTCCTGATCCATAGTAAATTCATATTCCTGACCGTCATATGACACCTTAAATCTGCTGACCTCATACTGAGTGGGGTTATATACTGTTGTTGCTATAAAGTTAATAGGAGTATAGTCCACAAAATCAACGTCAGATTTATAATATACCTCTACCTGATTTTTTTCTTCGCTGCCGCTGTCGTAAACGAGAAGATTGGCATAAGTTCCGTCCTCGGAGAAATCTCCTGCGACTATATGGCGCACCGTGCCGTCCTTACCCGTTACGATGACCTCGGCATACGGGTCGTCGAAGCCGTATTTTGCCATATCTTCAAGATCCTCGTCAAGCATCTGTTCTGCCTGAAGACGTGTGATCACGTTAATCATAGCGGTAACGGATGTCACATCAAAGTCGAAAACCGAATATTCTTCCGGAAGAC
>UQXS01000185.1 GCA_900545125.1 uncultured Ruminococcus sp. | reverse complement strand
TTCCATCCTCTTTGAGATCGACCTGATCGTACAATACGCCGTAGTCCATAAGAGAACCGTTTCCTTTGGTGCCGCTGATGCCGATAACCTCTTCGAGGGTATCATATGGTTTTCCGGTAATGGAAACGAGTTTGTCACCCGACCTGAGTACACCGAAAAGAGCAACGGAGAGAGCGTGAGTTCCTGAAACGAAGTTAAACCGCACAAGAGCGTCTTCTGTGCCGAGAACCTGAGCAAAAACCTTGTCGATAGTTTCACGTCCGATATCTCCGTAGCCGTATCCCGTTGATGCATAAAAACACGGTTCGCTGACCTTGTTGTCCGAGAATGCTTTCAAAACCTTTGCACCGTTGTATTCAGCGTTTTTTTCTATTTCCGCAAAAGCTCCGGAGCAGTTTTTTTCAGCCTGTTCTGCCAGTTCCATAAGTTTTGAATCAAAGTTGTATATTTTTCCGATATTCATTTATTTATTTACTCTCTTTCCTTAAAGTTGTCCTTTTATCATGTTATCTTTTTCAACGTCGATACGTTCAAGAACCGTTTCATGTCCTGCTTCACGGAATCCGATTTCTTCGTAGAAGCTTTTGCGTATATCCAGAGCAAGGAGGTATGAACGTTTTCCCAGACCGTTAAAGAAACCTGCCAGCCATTTCAGAAATTCCCGTGCATATCCTCTGCCGCGGGCGGTGGCTGTAGTAGCGACCTGTCCGATCAGAATGGTACTGCCGATATCAAACATTACCGAAGCTGTTGTGGAGTTTTTATAGGTAAAAACTCTGCTGATACCGTGGCGGCAGCGATGAGAAGTATCAGTATACCACAGCGAGAAATCCGCAATATTCGGGAAACCTTCGCTGAGTATAGTATATACATCCGTTAGTTTCGGATTGAACTCAACGTGTTCTTCTATGCTTTCAAGGGGTGAACCGTCGGGGATAAGTTCAAAAATTGTTCTGTTAAGGCGCTGATAATGTTCAGGGATGTTTATGCCGTCGATGATATTTCCGTCTCCCTCGATGCGGAACGGCAGATTCATGGAGATGAACAGATCTATCTCCTGATTTGGCTGTAGCTTGCCGTCAGTGCAGATTATCAGGGTGGAATTGATTATGAACATAAATCCGCAGCCGGTTTCGTCAGTGACTTTGTAGAAGCGGCAGAATTCATAATTCGGGCCGTAAGCCTTCATGTAGGAAATCATTTTTTTTCCGGACAGACTTTTCATGAGCATCTGACGGTCAAGCTCATGTTCATGCTCTATGAGTTTTATCATAATTCAAAGATCCTTTGTGTAAGTTTTTTTACAAGACTGATTGAATCTTCAAAATCGCTCCACTGGATGACACAGCTTGGAGAATGAAGATATCTGCAAGGAACGGAAACGGCTATAGTGCGTACTCCGCTGCGGCTTGTGTGGATAACTCCCGCATCGTTTCCGCCTGCTATCATGGATTTTGTCTGACAGGGAATGCCGGCTTCTTTTGCAGTCTCGAATGCAAGACGGTAAAGATCCTTGTCGTACACGGTGCTTCTGTCCATGAAAGATACGACAGGGCCTTTTCCGAGAGCGCATACACGTTTTGCGCCGGAAACTCCGTCAATATCGGCGGCTGTTGTCGCTTCAAGGACAACAGCAAAGTCGGGGTCAACGGAAAACGCAGATACTCTTGCGCCCCTGAGACCTATTTCTTCCTGAACATTAAAAACAAAATACGTATCATATTCAATATCCTCACGAATCATTTCAATCATAATCGCGCATCCGGCACGATCGTCAATGGCTTTGGATTTAAGGCGGTCTGCGCCGAGTTCAGTAAATTCGGAAGTGAAATAAACACAGTCGCCGGGGGAAACGTATTTTTCGGCATCTTCCTTGTTTTCAGCGCCGATATCAATGTAGAGACTGTTTATATCCGGAGCTTTTTCACGCTGTTCCTTTGAAAGATTGTGAACAGCGGCAGATCCGATGACGCCGTTGAGTTTTTTCTGACCGACACGCACCTGACGTCCTATTACCACGGACGGATCAATTCCTCCCACAGTTCCGAAAAGCAGAGTTCCGTCGGCATTTATTCCGGTGACGATAAGTCCGACTTCGTCCATATGTGCGCATATCATGAGTTTTTTACCGGAATCTTTTCTTCCCTTTTTAAAGCAGATAAGATTGCCGAGGTTATCGGTGCGGTAATCGCAGAAGCCCTTGATTTTGTTGATAATAAGTTCTCTTACAGTCTTTTCGTCTCCGGAGATTCCGTCGGCAAGGCACAGTTCTTTAAGCAGATTTTTCATTTAGTTTACCTCCCTGATAAATTCCGCCAGAAGTTTTGCGGTCAGTTCAACGTCCTTTATGTCGATGACTTCGGCAGGAGTATGCATATTCCTGAGCGGAATGGAAACGGTGCAGGTTCTTGAACCGCATCGGCTGACGGAATACTGATCGGCGTTTGTAGAGGTCAGGCCGTTCATGACTTCTGTCTGGAACGGTATTTCCGAATTTTTTGCCGTATTGATAAGTTCGTCGGAAAGCTCCCTGTCCAGAGAGGGAGAAATGCCGATCATAGGGCCTTTGCCGAGATATCCGCATTTGTTTTCGTCCTCGGACATAGCATAGGCGAAACTTACATCCACGGCAATGGCAATGTCCGGGTCAAGTTCGTATGCGCCGATCTTTGCTCCTCTTTCTCCGAGTTCTTCCTGAACGGAGAAGATAACGGTCACATTGTATGCAGCAGAGCAACCGTTCAGAAGTTCCAGTGCATAAAGTATTGATGCAGCGCCGCAGCGGTCGTCGAGAGCACCGGAAGTTATCCGTGAGCCGATAAGATCTCTGCATTTTACGTCAAAGGTTATTGTATCGCCGGGCGAAACGATTTTTTCAAGTTCGTCCTTTGACATTCCGGCATCGACAGCGGCTTCGTCAAAGGAGATGACCTTGCTGTCACCGGATGAAAGATGGGGCGGAACGGAACAGATAACTCCGGGGATATCCTGTTTTCCGTGGATAACAACAGGCTGAGCCGGCAGGAGACGGCGGTCAATACCGCCGAGATTCTGTATTTTTATAAAACCTTCGTCAGTGATATGCGTTACAATCATGCCTATCTGGTCAATGTGAGCGTCGAGTACAAGGGAGGGGAGTTCACTGCGGAATTTCCTGAATGTTCCGATAACGTTTCCGTTTTTGATTTTGGCATCGGGACAGTAATTTTTCAGCATATTGAGAGCGAGTCCGGCGGCAGAATTTTCGCTGCCCGAAGCGCCGTAAGCTTCCGTAAGCTGTGCAATGGTATTTTTCAGATCCATAATATAAGTCCTTTCAATGAAATATACATTATATATTATAACAGATTATTTTTGATTTTTCAAGACATATACTCGCCGCTATTGCAAAATGTTCAAAAGATGGTGAACAGAAAATTCATCTGTCAAGGCGGAGGAGGAAAGCGTGCTGACGCACGGTGACGACAACAACGCAGACAGACGGATTTTATGTCGCCAGAATTGGATATTTTGCAATAGCGGCGAGTATAATAAGGAATCCCCTGCCGTATGCAGCAGGGGAGCGCCGGAAACGGATTTAAATTCCGGCAGATTACATATCAGGCGTTCATTTCTGCCTTAATGCTGTTGAATTCCTCTGTAATTTCCTTATCGGGGGCAGGAGTTACAAGGGAAACAATGATTATTGCGATGAGGGCGGCAACAAATGCCGGGAGAAGTTCATAAATTGCAAATACGCCTCCGAGTTTGCTGATGCCGAATTTCCATGCGAAAACCATTACCGCGCCCACTCCGATTCCTGCTACAGCGCCGTATTTGTTGGAGCGTTTCCAGAAAAGCGCCGTGAGCATTACAGGTCCGAAAGTTGCACCGAATCCTGCCCATGCAAAGGAAACAATTTCAAATACGGAGCTGTTTTCATCCCAGGCGATAGCCACGCCGAGTACTGCAATTATAACAAGGACTGATCTTGCAACGAGCATGGACTGCTTTTCGGACATCCTGACCTTGAAAACGCCTTTGAGTATATTTTCCGACATACTGGAAGATGCAGCAAGAAGCTGTGAGTCTGATGTGGACATTGTGCAGGCGAGGATTCCTGCGAAAACAAGACCGGCAATAATTGCAAGGATAGTATGCTCGTCCGCCATGAACTGTGCGATCTTTATTATTATCTGCTGAGAATTGCTGGAATCGAGAGCGTCTATCTTGCCGGCTTTGGCAATGGAATTTCCGATAAATCCGATGAAGATAGCGATTGCCATTGAAATAACTACCCAGACAGAAGCGATCCTTCTTGACGTTTTGATCTTATTTTTGTCCTTAATAGCCATAAAGCGGAGGAGGATGTGCGGCATTCCGAAGTATCCGAGACCCCATGCCATAAGTGAGGCGATAGTGAGGAGAGAATACTTTTCCGAGTGAGCCTTGACTATCTCGCCGTTGTCGTTTACGGTTTCAAGGACGTGGATGTGGTCGAGGGAGAAATAACCCGGCAGTTCTTTTGCGTTGTCG
>UQXS01000184.1 GCA_900545125.1 uncultured Ruminococcus sp. | reverse complement strand
CCGGGAAACGCTGATGAACACAACGACATTACCAAGGACTGGATCTACAACGAAGTTACTATAGACTACAACGCTGCATTCGTAGGCGCTTGTGCCGGTCTTTATGAGTATTTCGGAACGGAAGATATGCAGCCTACCAAAAATTTCCCTCCGAAGCCTTCGTTCAGCGGAAACGGCGAAGACGGCGGAAATAATTACTGGGTCAACGCCTGCGGAATAGACGATCTCAATGCAGATGGCTGCGGCGTTACCAAAGTTTCCCTTATGGTAATGACTGATTCCACAAAAGCAGCAAAAGATATTTCAGTACGCTACTACTTCAATTCCTCTGAAATCTCCAATATTGACAGTGTAAAACCCTCTGAGCTTTACGATCAGGCTGCTGTTGAAGCTGCCCCTGCTGACGGTGTTATCAGCGGCCCTTACAAGTATGACAAACTTGAAGATACCTACTATGTTGAAATCAAATGGGACGGATATACTATTGCCAACTCCGGCAAGAAGTATCAGTTCACACTTGGAATGTATTACGGCGACAAATGGGATCCCACAAACGATACAAGCTATGACGGCTTAACTATCTACAAAGAGGACGATGCATTTTTCGGAACAGGCAACGAAGTAAAAGCCGAAAATATCTGCGTTTATTCCGACGGCGTACACGTCGGCGGCACCGAACCGGACGGCAGTACTCCTGATGCAGGAAATGATCCCCCAGACGATAAAGTTGTTTACGGCGATGCAGACTGCGACGGCAAAATTTATCTCAATGATGCTGTTCTTATTATGCAGGCTGTCGGTAATCCGGATTCATACGGCATAAATGGTACTGAAAAAACACACATTACGGCTCAGGGAAAAATAAACGGAGACGTTGCCAATACCGGCGACGATCTGACCAACGCTGATGCTCTTGCAATTCAGAAATATCTTCTTAAGATTATCAGCGAACTGCCGGAAAAATAAAATCAAACAAAATGATAAGGGACGTTCTTCGGAGCGTCCCTTTTTCTCCATAACTTACCTGTTGCCTTTCTTGTTCCCTTATGTTATAATTTATTCAGAAAAGGAGTTGAACTTTTACCAATGGAAGGCAATGAAAAAAACAAAAAAAATTATCTTGTATTTATTATTACAGCTCTTGTTCTTGTGATATTGTACAACGCATTTGTTATACCGTCAGTAAAAAAATCCGGCATAAAAGAAACGGATTACAGCTTTTTTCTGGAGCAGATCGACAAGGGCAGCGTAACGGATGCAGAAATAGGTAAATCTTCCGTTCTTTTTGAAATAAAAGATAAAAACGGCAAAACGAAGCGCTATTCAACGGTCAGGCTTGATGACAGTCAGCTCGTGGAAAGGCTGCACAGTAACGGGAATATCAGATTTACCGGCAGTATAAAGAAAACAAATCCCTCTGCCGAATTTTTTCTCTCATGGCTGCTGCCTCTGATGCTGATTATCGTTGTTTTTGCGGTTTTTACACGAAAATCCGGCAAGCGTTCCGGCATACCGGGAAGTATTTCGTCCCTCGGAAAAAGTAATGCAAAAATTTATGTTAAAGCCCGGACACGCAAAACTTTTGAAGATGTGGCAGGACAGGATGAAGCTAAAGAAACTCTGGCAGAAATCGTGGATTTTCTCCATGATCCGGAAAAATATTCAGGAATCGGAGCTGTTCTGCCCAAGGGAGCACTTCTTGTCGGGCCGCCCGGAACGGGAAAAACTCTCCTTGCTCAAGCCGTCGCTGGAGAAGCAGATGTCCCCTTCTTTTCAATATCCGGCTCGGAATTCGTAGAAATGTTTGTGGGAATGGGAGCAGCAAAGGTTCGTGACCTGTTCAGACAGGCAAACGAAAAAGCTCCGTGTATCGTATTTATAGACGAAATCGATGCTATAGGCAAAAAACGTGACGGTCAGACAAACGGAAGTGACGAACGTGAACAGACACTTAATCAGCTTCTGACCGAAATGGACGGATTCGACGGCAAAAAAGGCGTGGTGATCCTTGCTGCGACTAATCGCCCTGATTCCCTTGATCCTGCACTTCTTCGTCCCGGTCGATTCGACAGACGTATTCCGGCTGAACTTCCGGATATGGCTGGCAGAGAAGCTATCCTGAAAGTTCATGCCCGAAAAATAAAAACCGATGCCTCCATTGATTTTTCAGTTATCGCAAGAGCTACTTCCGGAGCATCCGGTGCAGAGCTTGCCAATATCGTAAACGAAGCAGCCCTCAGAGCTGTCAGAGGCGGCAGAAGATCGGTCACACAGACTGATCTTGAAGAAAGCGTTGAAGTCGTAATTGCCGGATATGAACGAAAAAATGCTGTTATCTCGCAAAAAGAACGGAAAATAGTTGCATATCATGAAATAGGTCATGCCATAGTCGCAGCAGTACAGAAAGATTCTGCTCCTGTACATAAGATCACGATAATTCCACGTACTTCCGGCGCTCTTGGATATACTATGCAGATTGACGAAGGAGAAAAATTCCTTATGACCAAAGAAGAAGCTCTGGCAAAAATAACCGTTCTTACCGGAGGAAGAGCGGCTGAGGAACTGATTTTCGGAACTTGTACCAGCGGAGCTTCCAACGATATCGAAAAAGCCACCAGACTTGCCCGTGCAATGATAACCAGATTCGGCATGAGCGATAATTTCGGCATGGTCGCTCTGGAAAAAGTTACAGACCGTTATCTGGGCGATGATGCTTCGCTTGTCTGCTCGCAGGAAACAGCCTGCATGATCGACAATGAAGTGAAAAGTATCATAAAAATCTGCCATGAAAAAGCTGTTAAGATCCTCAGCGAAAAAATCGGCAAACTCCGTGAATTGTCTGAATTCCTGCTTGAAAGGGAAACTATCAGCGGCGATAAATTTATAGAAATTCTTGAATCATAACTTGCATTTCCGGCGGATCTATGCTATTATAAAAATAAAGAATTGCCGCAAAGGAGCAGATTTATGGAAAATAATCACGGAAAAATCAAACGTATAATAATCACCGAAGAAGAAATCCGCAATGCAGTCGAAACAGCCGGAAAAAATCTTTCACAGGAATATGCCGGAAAGCCGGTTCTCCTCATTAGTATCTTAAAGGGAGCATTTATCTTTTTAGGCGATATCTGCCGATGCATGGATATCCCCTGCCGTGTCGACTTCATGGAAACGAAAAGTTATTTCGGCGGTACTGAATCAAGCGGCAAAGTCGAGATAATCATGGATCTCAAACACGACGTAAGCAAGTATCATATCATTATCATCGAAGATATTATTGATACCGGGCGAACTCTTAAAGAAGTGGTCGGAATCATAAAAAAACGCAATCCCATGTCCGTCAGAATAGTAACGCTTCTCGACAAACCGTCAAGAAGAATCGCAGATCTCAATGCCGATATTTCTCTGTTTACCATACCTGATTATTTCGTGGTGGGATACGGTCTCGATTATGACGGATATTACCGCAATCTGCCGTATATTGCTGAATTTGAAGAATGATAACAACATAAATAACCGAAAACAGGAGCCCGTAAGGACTCCTGTTTCCGTGTACCATTATATTTTTAGGGGAACCCAAATCAATTATGACTCGGGGAGTGCTGGTATAATTTTAAGCAGATATTTCTGAATTGCAAGAGCATCTGCATTTGTAAGCAAGTCGCCCTTGTTTGCAACGTCGCCGTTTTCTATTCCTTTTGATGTAATATGTGTTGCTTCTGTTCCGTTTTCACCGTATGAATCCGGATTACCAACAGCCTGCATAATAAGAACTGCATCATTCAGGTATACTTTACCGTCGCAGTCTGCGTCACCTGCAACACCTGTTTGCGGATCATCGGGAGGTGTAACGATAACTTCACCTGAAGACATCTTCATGTTGTCCATGCATCCGCCGTCTGTTTCAAACTGTTTTGAAAGAGACGAGTAAAGTGCATCGCCTGTCTGTTCAGTGATCTGATAAGCTCCGGACGGAATATATGAAACTGAAGAATTTGTATCGAAATCAGAGAATTTGTTGTTGTTGCTTACTTTTTCGCTTCTGCTTGATACATCTGTACCCTCGTATGAAGCACCTTTTTTAAGGCTCAAACGTGCATCATTGTAACTCTTGAATACACCGCCTGACTTGAGGAGAACAGGGTCTTTACATTCATTTACATAAGCATTGTATTCAGAGAAGATATAGGAGTTTGCTCTTACGCTTGCACAGTAACTTGACTGTCCGTCAAATACGTTGTTGTACATATGGATATCTGCCTGGCGTGCGAGAGGACCTCTTGATTCACAGTTTTTCCAGTAGTTATGGTGATATGTGAGGTGATACTGAAGACTTGTATCGGACGAACCTACAAGATTTGTCTTGTGATATCCCTCATAGTAACAGTAGCTGTTGGTGAAATACTGACCACGTTTGAAATCGCAGGCACCGTCACCCTCTGCCTTGTCTGATTCGGCAGGATTAGAAATGTGAGGTACATAGAATTCACAGTTATGAACCCAGCATCTTTCAATTGAAGCTGTAAGGTTTGTGCCTTCCTGAACGCCCTCAAAACCGATACAATCCTCCGGAACGTTTCTGAATGCGATATTTCTTACTTCAAAGCTCTTGCCGAG
>UQXS01000183.1 GCA_900545125.1 uncultured Ruminococcus sp. | reverse complement strand
TGTTGAAACTAATATCGGCAGCTTTGCAGAATTCTTGACCTGAATTGTATCCTGCTTTTTTTCTAAGATGTTTCAAGATATCTTTGGTTTCCATTGTTTTCTCCTATGCCGGAAAGCTGTCCATATACAGCTTATCGGGACAAATGTCAATTTCATTACCGCTGCAATCTTTCCATGTTACTGCTCCATATTCAAGATAAACCGAATTGAAATATACGGTATCTTTAAGAAAAGCAAAGACGGGCTTTGTAAGAAGCGGTTTTATGTCGCTTATGCGTTTTTCTCCGTTGTCAAATTCTAACAATAGCCTGTAATCCGGAAGTGGTTTAACGGTTATAACTGTTTTCATTGTATCTCCTCCTTCAATATCAGGAAAGAGCCTTATTTTAAAGGCTCAATCTTGAAAATAGTTTCGCCGTCCTGAGCAAGTTTCCAGTTTGCTTTTAACTCATCCTGATGAATTTCAATCCATGCCTCAACAAGCTTTTTTTGTTTCTTTGGCAGAACACCTTCGAGCAGTTCGCCGTCAAATGTGAAACAAGCTGTATCATTCCCATAAATTGCGTGAATATGTGGTGGATTGTGATCATCATAGTACATTCTGATTAAAATACCATAAAACATTGATATTGTTGGCATATCCTCACCTCCTGTTAATATTATATCATACATTCGTGCTAATGTCAATGGCGATAAAAATAAAAATTGTACAATTATACTATTGATTTGTTGTGCAATCGTACAAAAACGCCAATTTATAGTGTCAATGTACTAAATAACTATCGACAAATTAGTATTAACGTACTATAATATAATTACAGAAACGGAGGTGAGACAATGAGTAAGCCAAGGAAAAGGAAAAACGGCGGTAAGAAGTTAACCAAATACGAAAAAGTTCTTCTTACCACCGCCACACTTAACTTAATAAAAGCACACGTCCTCACAGGTTTGATTTGCTTTATCAAAACAATCCTGCCGAGTGGGATTTCTGGTCTTGATTTGATAAACAGATCACCTGCGTATTACAGATATGTCAAGGAAAATCCAAAGGAACAGACGTCGGCTATGCTTTTAGGAAGCGTATTTCATAAGCTCGTGCCTGAACCTGAGACATTCACCGCAGAATACGCCGTCTGCCCTGCCGCAGACCGCAGAACAAAGGCTGGTAAAGAAGTATATCAAGCCTTTGTCAATAGTTTGAACGATTTATGTCGGCGAAAAAGGTACGGATTCAAGAGGCTGTTTCATCAAGGCTGTGACCAACGAGGGCAATGCAGCCGAGGGAACGGTTGTGACGCTGAAAATGGCTAAAGACGAGGGCTGGACGTCGAATAAGAAATGGTCTGCCATGCCCGAACAGATGCTTGCTTACAGGGCGGCGGCATTTTTTGCAAGGGTCTATTGCCCTGAAACGCTTATGGGTATACAGGTACAAGGCGAAGTTGAGGACAGCGAACCTCAGCCGAATAGAGCAGAACAGCTGACAGCGGCTATTCCCGGCGAAAAATCGGAGTTATTGGAGGATAAGTAATGTACAGCAAACTACAGGACGGCAGCTTTATAATCTGCGGATATGTTGCAAGAGACAGCGAAATGAAAACGTCTCAGAACGGCAAAACCTATACAAAATGGAGCGTCAAGGTCGGAGAGAAATCTCCGGAAACAGAGGGAGGACGCAGTGAAGCAATATGGACAAACTGCATAGCATGGCACGATATTGCAAGGCTGGCAGTCACGATACGCAAAGGCGATACGGTTTTGGCTGTAGGAAAACTTGAATCAAGCAGCTGCGAGGGCAAAACATATAAAACTCTTAACTGCGAATACATAAGTATCATGTCTAAGTGTGCCGGAAATCAGGAAAATCATGCAGAATCCGCTCAGAATTCAATTCCTGCCGGATATGAAGAAATTCTCGGCGACGGTGATGTTCCGTTCTGATTCTGTGAATTTTTTATGGACACACAACCGGAAAAGGTTGTATTCAGGCAGATTTGCGAGCTATAGTGAGGAGGTGGCAGAATAATGCTTCTGACATTTAACAGTGATTCATTGGAGAAATTTGATACTAAACGGATATCAGAAAATATATTAATAATGCGTGATTCTGCTGATAATCAAAGAGAGCTTACATCAATGCTGACATCGTATCGCCAACAAGCCCGTGAGGTTGGAAAAGGAAAAGAATTTGACGAACTCGTTTCCCGAATCAATGAAGCAAACCCGACTGACGAACTTGCAATCAGATATGAATATGAATTTTCCGATTTCTCAGAGTCAGAAACACCATACTGGGATGTGTTCAATCAACCTACAACACTTCTGAGAATACAGAGATTAGAAGTTCTTGCCTCTGAAGCTAAGGAGGCTGGATACAAGTCATTCAAGAAGTCTTACGACGCATTCCAGAAGAATCTTCGCAAGCTTAATGTACGTATGGACGGAACTTCTTTCCAGAATCCCACGGCTTTTCCGGGTCAGCCAGTGGAGCTTGACGCAGGCGACTGGCGGTGCGACGCTATGGGAGTTGTCAGAGAAACAGGCAACGGCGGTACCGAGACAGCCTGCATTCATCCGATAATGCCTGTTGAACGATATGTGAATATCGATACAGGCGAGGAAAAAATAAAGATCGCCTATTTTAACGGGAAATACTGGCGGGATGCGATAATCTCAAAATTAGACGCTTTTGACGCTTCAAAGGTTATCCGGCTCGCTGCCATAGGCGTGTCGGTCACTACCAAGACAGCAAGGGCACTGGCAGATTATCTGTGTTACATCGAGGGCAAAAACAAAGACATTATCCCCGAAACCGAAAGTGTTTCAAGACTGGGATATATCGGGAGCGGAGAGCAGTTCTCGCCGTATGTAGAGAAACTCGTGTTTGACGGAGACACAAATTACAGCACGATATATGATGCGATAACCGAGCACGGGAACTATGACAAATGGCTTGAAACGGCGGTAAAATGCAGGAACGACAGCATTACGGTGCAGATAATGCTTGCTGCTTCTTTTGCAAGTGTGCTTATTAAAAAAATCGGAGCACTGTGTTTTTTTGTGCATTTATGGGGAGCAGATTCAGGTACGGGAAAATCCGTTGCTCTAATGCTTGCGGCTTCTGTCTGGGGCGATCCTGAGATCGGAAAATACATACAAACCTTTAATTCCACAGATGTAGGAAGCGAAAAAACAGCCGCGTTTCTGAACAATATTCCAATGTGTATCGACGAAACGCAGCTTATCCCAAGAGACAGTCACGGTAATCTTAAATTCAGCGTTTATAAGCTTGCTCAGGGTGTCGGACGTACAAGGGGAACTAAAACCGGAGGTATAGAAAAAACTCCCACCTGGTCTCTCTGCGTGCTTAGTACAGGCGAAACAGGGATAGTTAATAACGGTGCCGGAGAGGGAGCGATCAATCGTGTTATCGAGATCGACTGCTCGGTCGGCGGTTACGTGATAAAAGACGGTAAAGCAATGGCGAGACGGCTTAAAAAGGACTATGGCTTTGCAGGAAAAATATTTGTCAAGGCTGTGGAAAAGCTGGAAGATGAGGAGCTTTACAGAATTTATGACGGCTATTATTCCGAGCTGCAAGAGTATGACGCTACGGATAAGCAGTCAATGGCTGCGGCAATGATCCTTACAGCGGACGAGCTGGCAGACAGATTCATTCTTAAAACCGGAAAACACCTCAAAGCTAAAGAAATAGCGGAATTTCTCAAAACAAAGGCTTCCGTTTCTTTGGGAGAACGCGGCTACGCCTATATGTGCGACTGGGTGGCTCTCAATGCAAATAAGTTCAGAGCCTGCAATGAAAATACCGATATTTACGGCGTTATAGAAAATGACTGGGCGTATATAAACCGCGCTGTTTTCCGAAAAGCATCTTCCGAAGCCGGCTATGACGATAAAGCACTGTTAGCATGGTTAAAGTGCGAGGGACTTATACAAACGGCAGACCTCTTATCGAACCTGATGCAACGAAGGCGTTTCCCTATACGCTCCTTGGAAAGCCTGTGTATCTTTCTGACAATATGCCGAAAGCGGCTGCCGGAGCAAAATCCATTCTTTACGGCGATTACAGCGGACTTGCTGTCAACTTCCGTGAGAATATCTCTATTCAGGTGCTCCGTGAGAAGTACGCCGAACAGCACGCTCTTGGCGTTATCTCGTGGTTTGAGTTCGATTCAAAGATCACCGACGAACAGAAGCTTGCCGTGCTCGTCCGGAAAGCATCGTCATGAAAATGAGCGGACTTACGCCGGATATCGTAAAAGATTACTGCGGCATTTCCGACAGCGGCAGCGATGATGTTATCAGAAATATACTCATCCCTGCGGCTAAAAAGTATATTATCGGCTATACCGGACTGACGGCGGAGCAGTGCGATGAGCATGAGGATATCTCCATTGCCTGCATGGTTCTTGTAAACGATATGTTCACTCAGAGGGATTACACGATAAACAGCGGCAGACAGCTTAATCCGACCGTCAAAACGATACTTGATCTGTATGCCGTGAATTATCTGTGAGGTGTTTTCGATGGCTTATACCAAAAAGATACAGATACAGAAAATGACCGAAATTGCGGACGATATCGGTCAGCAGATTCCGCAGTGGCAGACGATATTCGA
>UQXS01000182.1 GCA_900545125.1 uncultured Ruminococcus sp. | reverse complement strand
TTTTCCTATTTTATTCCTTTGAGGTTGGTTTGTCAAGTTTTATTATACTACATCACTTTTGAAGTTTCTCATACCGTTCCACCAGTCCGTTATAGTGAGCATTGTATTCATCCTGATTCTGCGCAGTCCGACTGTTTTCTGTAATGTATTTTCGTGTCAGTTCGGAAACAACTTCCATCTCCTGCAAAACCGCCTGCTGTTTTTCATCAATTTCAGTGCAATCCGTCATCATACTTTGCATCATACGGCAATTGTCAAGAATCTCATCACGATTTTCAAAAATCTGATTGCAAGCGGAGATGAATTTTTCTTTTATTGTATCTTCATACAAATGCGGTGTACTGCACCTGCACACGTCATAACGGAGACGTTCCGCAATACTACGTGGAGGACGACCACGAAGCCATCATACCGAAAGAAATTTTTATGAAAGTGCAGGAGAAAATAGCACGGCGAGGTTCGCAGTTAGATTGCAAGGGCAGAAAGCGTGGATTCAGTTCAAAGAACTGCTTCACTGGACTAATATATTGTGCTGAATGCGGTGAGCAGTTCCGCAGGATTCACTGGAATAACCGTGGTTGCAAGTCTGTTGTGTGGAGATGCATTACAAAGCTGTCAAAAGTGACTGTGTTTGAGGGTAAGCCGGTGTTTGAATTCAGGTCTGGAGTAGAAGTGGACATGGAAAACTGAATATGTGTACTACCCCCTCTTCTGGTGAAGATTTTTTCACTGGCGGAGGGGATTTTTTATGTTTAAAATGACTTGCATTTTTTGATCTTTTGAGGTATAATGAATTTAGCAGTATACGGCATTACAAAACAGGAGGCGATTCAAATGGTCGTTTATCATGGCAGCAATGTGGTGGTTCCCTCTCCACGGATTCTTATCAATGGTTTTTACAAGAATTTTGGTTATGGATTTTATTGTACAAATATTGAAAAGCAAGCAAAACGCTGGGCATTGACAAGGCGTGGAAAGTCTATTGTGAATTTTTACGAATATACGCCAAATGACAATCTATTGCAGTTAACTTTTGAAACTATGACAGAAGAATGGCTTGACTTTGTTGCAAATTGCCGCATTGGCATTGAACACAAATATGATATTGTGGAAGGTCCAATGGCGGATGATCAGGTGTGGGATTATGTGGAAGATTTTATAGCCGGACGCATCTCAAGAGCCGCTTTCTGGGAATTGGTCAAATTCAAATATCCAACACATCAGATGGTGTTTTGTACGCAAGAAGCACTGAAAACGCTGCACTATAAAGGGAGTGAAACTCTGTGAAAAATATTTATTTTCCCGATGAAAATATTACTGAAAACGATCTATATTTTGTGTGCTACATGATAGAACGGACGGCACGAAAACTTCACCAGCATAATTGCTATATTTCAGAACAGCTTGGTCTGAAGGGGCTGAGACATGAACTTAGTGTGGCAAATGTAAATCACGCTGCGAATCCATTGCAGGTCGAGCAGGACTGGATCGATGCGTATGATTTGCATTCCGGTGATTTTGATATTACCGATGTAGACAAAACACTTGCAGAAGGGATCCCGTCTCCAACGCAAATTGGAAAAGTATATACAAGATTGATCCTTGAAACAATTTCGCCTGATGAGGATTATGCAGAAGCTATCATGCGTGTTTATAATGATGATATTTGCAAAACGATCGATAACTATAATTGCAGTGCATATTATGAACCCTCCTATGTAATCGTACGTGCTTATCATGATGGTGGATTTTGAGTGCAATTAACATCCAAATCCCCCACTCAAACCTCTCGTTTCATTGATTTGGTTGTCACGATAACATCAATATCAGGCTTCCGAGGCACGTTGAGTGCGTAGTATTGATGTCAAGGGATAAAACTTAAAATCCCCTATTTTACGCTGATTTTCGGGTGTGCAGCAAAATCGGTCAATCAACTCTCCCACGTTTTTACTGTATTCGGAAAGACATCAGCGGTCAAAAATCGACTGACAACATTTCTGCATACTGAACTTAGTGCGTCGAACTGCTAACAAGGGGTTCGGTAGTGCGTAGAACTGCTGTCATTCGTCAAAATGTACAAATCAAGGCTTTTTGCCTATTGCTGATAATAAAATATCAGTTGTTGAAATGAAAGGAGTTATACTATGGCAAAGAAAAGAATCAAGCAATCCATTGTATTGAGCGTTTCACTTATGAAAGGATGCTATCGGCACATTCAGCTTTCTGTAAACGAAACCCTTGAAGATCTTGCTGACATTATTTTGTGGGCATTTGATTTTGATAATGACCACGCCCATGCTTTTTTTATGGTTAACAGAGCTTGGAGCGATGCAGACTGCTATTATATGGCAGAAGTTGACGAAGATGAAGAATATCGTCACACTTGCGATGCAACACTGCACGAACTTGCTCTTCAGAAAGATGATCGTTTCTTGTTTATATTTGATTTTGGAGATGATTGGAAATTTCAATGCAAAGTCCTGCGTTTGATCGATGAAGATACAAAAGAACCAGAGATTATCAGATCTGTTGGAGAAGCTCCCGAACAGTATCCTGATTATGATTGTGATGAAGATGAGTAAAACTGCACTGCTTTATTAATAATTTTATACAACAAAAAATCCCCTCACCAAGCAGAAAATCACTTCCTGCCCGGTGAGGGAAAATCATCTCAATATTCACTTCTCCACACTAATCCTCACGCCAGATTTGAAATGGAACTCAAGGCACTCATCATACACCACCACTTTCGCAAGCAGTTTCTTTACCAGAGTCTCATCAAACTCCGTAATTTTACCGGGCTGAGACTGGATAAATTTCTGAAGCTCCTTAATACGTTTCGTATGCTCTTTCTGCGTCATGTCATCCATACCGTTCTGCCCTGCACTTCACGCAGATGCAGAATTTTTTCGGTGATGTCATCATAATTTTCACGGCGTTTTGTGCGATTGATGAGTTCCTGCTGTAATTCAGCCATTTTCGCTGAGAGGGCTTCCGCCGATGTAGGATTCACCGTATTGATTGCGATTTCAAGGTTCTCCCTGAGCCTTTTCAAGTAAATATTGCTTTCTCCGACCATTTCATTGAGTGCTTCAAGGAAAGCTGTCTTTAGGGTCTCCTCGCTGACGGTTCTTGCATGGCAATCGTCCTTCTGATTCAATCGGGTAGTGCAACGCCAGACGATGGATTTTTGTTGCGGTTGTTCCAATGGACTCTGCGAAATAATGCCCCACAGCCTGCACAGAATACAATCTGCGAAAATGCGTGGTTTGCACTGTAGCCTTTCTTTCCAAAGACAATCTGAGTGGTTGCTCTACGTGCCATTTCTTCCTGCACCATCAGGAACAGTTCTTTCGGAATGATCGTCTCATGATCTCCCTCAATGTAGTATTGCGGCACAATTCCGGTGTTCTTCACTCGCTTTTTGTTGAGGTAATCCACCGTATATGTCTTTTGCAGGAGTGCGTCACCCATATACTTCTCGTTTTCCAATATCAGACGAATACTTGAATCGTGCCACCTTGTATTGCCTCGTGCCGTCAGAATACCGTCACGCTCCAATCCCCGTGCGATTTTTTTGCAGCTTGCCCCTTCCAGATACTCACGGAAAATCCGCTTGACGATTTCTGCCTGTTCAGGATTGACGATGAGCCTGCCGTTTTTATCCTTATCGTATCCGAGAAAGTTTCGGGCATTCACCATTACTTTGCCTTGCTGAAAACGATATCGGATGCCGATCGTAACATTTTTGCTGAGGGATTCCGACTCTTGCTGAGCCAGCGAAGCCATGATTGTAAACAGTTCAAATAGTAACAAGTGATTAGCAGCCAAATTCGACACATTATTTTAATACGGCGGTATCGCAAATAAGCAGATACAAGAGCGAACAGGTGGCATATAGCCCACTGAAAAAGAAAAATGTATCAGTATGGAAACTCGACACCAATACCGTGACCATCACACACTTCAATCCCGATACACTGACCGAGGGGAGCAAGACCTATCATACCGACTTCATCAGGTATCATCTTCATTATTCTGATAGTAAGTGTCCTGATAGACTCCGCAGGCTCGTCAATGAGGGCAGAATTATTCAGTATCTTGATGATCTTGAAGTGAGTGTCACTGCTGCCTTAAACAGACAGATGGAGCGTTGGAAAACCTCTGACAAGGAGTATCAGATTGTTGTTCTGAACGGCGATAATGGCAAGGCGAAAAAGTTTGAAAACCGCCTTTACTTCATGGCAATAGAATTGGTGTTTGAGTGTATGGTTTATATTTGAGTTTGGACAGCTGTGCCTTCGGGTGCAGCCGTTTTTTAAAAATCAGACAAGCTATAAAATAATTCAGCAAAATAACTTGCCAATTCAATAGTATCATTACTCTCGCTTAAAAACAGAGCTTGAATAATAATACTTTCTTTTCCATCCTTTTTGTATAATTCGGGATGATTCATTTTTTTGGTGTCTGATAAGAATTTGAGCAATTCATTCCTCTGTTCGATAGCAGTACTATCATTAGGACTGATCCAGAACACAATCTTTTTATCTGTATCCTTATCACGAAGACGAGCACATAGTTCGTTGCGTTCTTCATATTCTTCAATATAGCATGAGATGTCCAGTACATATTGATTTCCGTTTCCGGAAACAGCATTTCCTGACCGTTTG
>UQXS01000181.1 GCA_900545125.1 uncultured Ruminococcus sp. | reverse complement strand
ATAATAATTTTAACCCCGATTCTGCTTCCAGTTTCGGGGTTTTTGGACAGACTGTTGCCAGTCCATATGGACTGGCATTAATATTCTTCTGCAAGCAGCATAGTGCTGTGATCGCCGTCGTCAATTATGTAGACTTTGCCGGTAATAGGGTGGTTTGTTGGGATATGGTATTCACGTTTGAACTGCGGCTGTTCCTGTTCGTGAGTTATCTTCTGCATCGTTTTCATTGGTTCAAGTCTGAAAATTTGCAGATAATCGGGTTCCGGAACTGATCCGATACAGCCCCACATAAAAAGCTGGAGTTCAATCGGTATCTCCGACTGAACTCCACGGGTCAGATATTTTGCGTTTTTAAACACTTTGATTCCTCCTTTCATATTAATTATATATATATGAAATATCAAAATAATAGGAATTATATATAATTTTAAAAAAGTATTACTATATGTTAATCTGGAGCGAAGCGACCTGTATATTATAAGGATATAATTGTGCATTGTGTTGATAAGACGAATAAAAAGAATAGCGTAAATTGACATATTGCACAAATTATCAATATAGAATACATAACTGCTCTCCGGATAATTTAATACGAAAGGGAAATCAAAATGAGAAAAAAAGAAGAACTTAAAACAATAAGCAAGACAGTCCTTATGACAGAAAGTCTTGCCAAAGACATCGAGAATGAGGCTAAAAAACGAGATATAAAGCCGAATGCGGTTATGAACGAAAGGCTTGCACATCACGGAAATTCGCTCGTCCCTCCGCTTATGGCAAAAATTCAAACCTTTGCTAATCATGCAAGCAAAGCAGTGCAGGAGATTGCACCGGAAGAAGCTATGAAAATACAAAAGGAGGCTAATGAATTATGGACGTACTTAAACAAAAACGTATAACTGATGGCGGAAATAGTTACCTTAGCAATTGTGTCAATTATGCGTTCAAAGAAAAGACTGAACCGGATGAAGAATTAGTAGAAACAACCGGATATGGAGTTAGTGATATCGACCCGAAGCTTGCGTATGATCAGATGTACGCTGTAAAGGAATATTACAGGAAAACAGGAGATAATCCTGTAATGCACTTCATAATTTCATATGATCAGAATGTACAAGATGCGAATACTGCCTGCAAATATACCAAGCAGATAACTGATTATTTCAGTGGAAATTATCAGATGATAACTGCTGTACATAGAGAAAATCAAGGAGGTTCTCAATATCACGCTCATATTATAATGAATTCAGTGAATCTCAATGATGGTAAGCTCTATCACAGCGGTATTACTGAGCTTAAACAGCTTGCTATGCATGTTCATGAGGTGACAGGAAATTATTGCAGTATTAAATTTGAATAATATATGTTGAAAGAACGTTAAAAATCAGCTTTTGAATAACTAAAAAGACAAAAAGTCTATCCATTTTTTAGAGAAAAACTATGTCAAGAAATGATTCAAATATCTTAGCAAAGGACAGCCCGACCAATTGGTTAATGTCATTAAGCTAAGGAAAAGTAGTAAAGAAAGCAGGAGTATGTTTAGGATAAGCGTGAATACTCCTGATGGTATTTATCAGAAAAAGGCACGACAAAAAGACAGACTATTGATCTGCCTGAAAAAGTATTGACACAAGATTAGAATTATGATAATCTGTAATTGAAAGGTATAGCAGAATGGTACCGAGTTTTTCTGACAGCGTTACGATCCGGCCTGACAGGGCACGTATTTCTTGCTATTAACTTTTCCAAATGAGAAGGACTGACGTTATTACTGCGGAAGAAAGCAATGCAAATGTGTATAGCAACAGCGTAATTTACTCTGGAACGGTATTTATTACGCATATCATCATCTATGAGGATATTTTCGGTGATCAACATAGAGAAGTTATACATGATAAGCCTTGCATAGATTTCCTGTATTATGCAGTCCTTTTTCTTTGAATGGAAAGCAATAAGACCAACATGGTACTTCAATTCACGGAAGGAAGTTTCTATCCCCCAGCGCATTTTGTAGATCTTCTTGATATCATCGGCAGAAAACTCATTCTCGGGGAGATTGGTAACAAGGGTTTCATACATACCTTCAGATATCTTGATCCTTATGATTCGGAATCTCAACGGATAAGCATCTTTTGAGCCTTTCGGAAGGAAATCAAAAGCCGATCCTGAATTAATTAACCTATACTTTTCGGGATTTGACTTGAACTCATTTGTCAGCCTTCTTGTAAGAAGGATATCAGCAGTAAAGTCAGTTTCCACATCAATAGGAAGATTGAGTTTATCCGCTATTCCATGATTTGATCTGACACGAATAACATACTTGAGTCCACGGGCTTGCAAATGGGCGATATTGTTATAGGACTCGTAACCTCTATCCGCAACAATAATGGTATCATGCCCGATATTTTCAAGCATACTTATGAGAGCCGAACTCTCATTTTCTTTACGCCTGTCCTGTAAAACAACGTCCGTATATCTTCTGTTCATAAGGTCATACAAAGTATTCAGGTGTATCAGATTGTAGCCATTTGAATCAGCATTTTTCGAGAAATTGGTACTGTAATCATCAGGTATAGTGGGAATATGTATATCCGAACCGTCAACAGCATAGAGCCTGTATCCATGAAAGAAACTGGTCTGAGAAAATGCCTCATTGAATTTATGGAACAGATACTAAAAAGCAGCAGGAAGTATCTTTGCTCTTCGCTGTACAATAGCTGAAACTGATACCATTTTAGGATCAAAGGCGTAAAAATCCATAAGTTCTTTGCCGAGCGTCTGACTCCCCATTCCGAGAATGAAGCTCATTGTTTTAGAGAATGACAGCTCGCTTTTACGAACAAAGTCTTTCTTAGGATCAACTACAAAATCAGATGCAATTTTCTCCATGCTGCGAATAAGCGAATTAAGTTTGTTTTTAACGATATTACAGTAATTCTGCACGATAAGCCCTCCAATCAGATGTGTATATCTGATTGGCTTCGCCGCACATTTTTGGCTTTTTGTCAATACCTTTTCGCAAAAATTTACATTATATTCACAAAAATAGTCACAGGCTTATTTCCTCATCCTGTGACCATTTTGCTTTTTCTTAGCTTAATGACATTATCCACAGGGGCAAATTCTCCCCCAGCAAGCACGGCACGATGTGGGCGCGCAAAGCGACTTTCACACCGTACATAGCTTGTTAGAGGGCTTTTGCCCCTAAGACCATAATTTGAAAAACAAGAAAAGGAGAACAAGAGAAAATGAAAGATGAAAACAAGCGTAATCTTTATCTCAAGGTAAGAGTGAGTCAGGCAGAAATGAATGCTATCAAGCGAAAGTTTCAGAACAGCGGCATGAGTAGTCTGAGCGGATTTGTTCGTGTGATGATCTTTGAGGGCTACATCGTGCAGTTCAGTGAATCCGAGCAAAAGGAGCTTGTCCGATTGGCGGGTAATATTGCAAACAATATCAATCAAATTGCTGTTCGTGTAAACAGCACAGGAAAAATTTATGAAGATGACATAGGGCAAATTAAAAAGGGAGTGGATAAGCTCTGGCAGCCGTTGAGGCATTCCAAATTCAACTTTTGAAATCAAAGCATTGAGCCATTTAAGAAGGGTCAAGAATATTTTGCCGTCTATAAAACATAAAGTTATTTCAAATTTTAAGGCAACAGATCAGTTTTCGTTCGATACTGATTTGGAGTTACCCCGGTAAAATTATGAAATTGACGCAAAAAATATTTGGTATCATGATATCCGCAATTGTATGATATTTCTGACATTTTAAGATCAGTCGTCAAAAGAAGATACTTGGCTTTGTATATACGGCTGGCAATGCAATCGTGGATAAAGCTGACGCCAAAGTTTTTTTTGTATATTACTCGCAGATAACTTGGGCTAAATGAATATTGTTGGCACAACTCTTTTGTTAAAAACTCCTTTTGAGGGTTGAGATAAAATTCATTGCGCATCTCAATCAATTGATTGTAATAATTCGTACAGCGCATTTCATATATGACATCGGATTTTAAATTAATATTTTCAATGCATTTTTGCTTTAGATCAGTATATGAATCGGTCTTGGTAAACGGTAAAATGCAGTATAAAAAAGAATCGATGCCATAAAAAGAAAGATATTTTTTGCACTGTGTAATGAATGATAAAAAATAGTCTTCGACCTGCTCAACAGATACATCGTCTGCATTCAAAATACATAAAAACGTGTTATCATTAATTCTTCCGCACGTTCCGCTTGTAATAGACGTAAATTTTTTCAGTGCCTCTGCAATATCAAGAATTGAAGACATTCTGTGTTTTTTTCCAATATCATCAAAATCATCATAAAACAAACAGCATTTTATCATAATAAAAAAATATTTTTTATTATCAGCATGAATATGTACAGAATCATCAAATACCTTTTTCATTCCGATATCATTATTCAAAGCTGTTACATTGTCTTTCATTTTGCCGATGGGCTGGCATTCCAAAAGATAGTTAATATCGTGTTTCAAACGAAGAAATTCAAGACCGTTTGAAAATGATTTTATCCAGAATTTAAAGTTGTTATCATAGGAATCCGGATTATCGTATTTCAGAATAAGATATCCGAAAAGACGATTATCAAATATAAGAGGATTGAAATAGTATGCGGCAGAGCTTTCCGAACGCAGAATAATATCTGTCAGACAATTTTT
>UQXS01000180.1 GCA_900545125.1 uncultured Ruminococcus sp. | reverse complement strand
AGTTTCAGAAAGTCCCATAAAATCAAAGAAAAAAGCACATCAAATGAAAAACTTCGTATAATTTGCTGGACATTTCCTCGATTTTATGATAAAATATTGATATACATTTTGGGCAGTCCCCGCAAAGCTAAGAACAAGTTCTAAAATCAAACGGTGCATCTGCCGTAAAATTTTTGTGCGGTGTTGTCTTTATTCAAAGGAGAGAAAGAATGCAGTGTACAGAATATACATTATAGAGGATGATTTTACTATTTCTGCTTTAATGAAAAAGCATTTTGAAAAATGGGAATACGAAGTAAAATGCTCTGAGAATTTCAATGAGATAATCGAGGAATTCACAGATTTTGACCCGCATATTGTTCTTGTGGATATAATGCTTCCGTTCTTCAACGGATATCACTGGTGCAGTGAGATACGCAGAATATCTGAAGTTCCGATTATGTTTATTTCCTCAGCATCTGATAATATGAATATTGTTATGGCGATGAATATGGGTGCTGATGATTTTATAGTTAAACCTGTTGATCTTAATGTCATGACGGCGAAGGTACAGGCAATGCTCCGCCGGACATACGACATGGGCGGAAGAATACCTGTCCTTGAGCATAATGGTGCGGTGCTTAATCTCAATAATACAACGCTTGTTTATAATGGACAGACTATTGAACTGACAAAAAATGATTTCCGTATACTCCAGACGCTTATGGAAAGCAGGGGAAAGGTAGTCAGCCGTGAAACGCTGATGAACAGGCTCTGGCAGACCGATTGCTATGTGGAAGAAAATACTCTTACTGTAAACGTTACAAGATTGCGGAAAAAGCTGGAATCCGCCGGACTGAAAGATTTTATTAAAACTATAACAGGAACGGGGTATATCATAGAATGAAACTTTTTATGAAATATATCTGCCAGTATAGAAATAATATTCTGTTGTTTCTGCTGTTTTCAATTATTTTTGCCGTTGTACTTTTCATATATGATTCCAATACCGAATCCGTTCTGTATGCTTTCATCATTTGTTCACTGATTGGAATTGCAGCTATTATATGCGGATTTCTGAAATTCAGAAAGAAACATATGCTGCTTCGTGAAATATATATTAATCTTCCTCTGATGACAGATAATCTTCCGGAAGCTGAAAATATTACAGAGGAAGAAATGCATAATATTATTACAAGACTGGTTACTCTCAACAGTGAAAATGTTACCAGAACAAAAAGCATTCAGCAGAATAACTACGATTATTTTACTGTGTGGGTACATCAGATAAAAACACCTATTTCAGCTATACAGATGATATTGCAGTCGGATGACAGCAGTATGAATCATGAAATATCGGCTGAACTTTTCCTTATTGAACAATATGCGGAAATGGCTTTACAGTTTATCCGGCTTGACAGTGATTCCAACGATCTTGTTATAAAAAAATATGACCTTGATCTGATTATCCGTCAGGCAGTACGAAGATATGCTCCGCTTTTTATACGCCGAAAGATCAGTATTGATTATCATCCGACAGAAGCGGAGGTGCTCACAGATGAAAAGTGGCTTGTCTTTGTTATAGAGCAGCTTTTGTCAAATGCGGTGAAATATACCGCAAGGGGCTGCGTTACGATAAAGTTCCGGGATAATAAACTATCGGTCAGCGACACGGGAATAGGAATTGCTCCGGACGATCTGCCCAGAATATTTGAAAAGGGCTATACCGGAATGAGCGGACGTACGGATAAAAAATCAACAGGTCTTGGTCTTTATCTCTGTAAAAAGGTCTGCGATAAGCTGGGACATAGTCTCTCAGCGTACTCTGAGGTGGGAAAAGGCAGCGAATTTATTGTTGATCTGAGTTCAAGAAAGCTATGCATAGAATGATAACAAGTTATGAGATACTGAACAGGTTCTGAGCTTATCTTTCAAAAATGTCACATAAAACAGCCGGAATGTCACATCATTCGATGTTGTGAATCCGGCTTTTGTATTATAATAATTACAGCACCGCACAGAATAATGTAAGTCGCTGCTGCGGTGTCAGAAGAAAGGAGGCATTATAATGTCAATATTAGAGGTGAAGAGCCTTGAAAAAATCTACACGACAAAGTTCGGCGGAAATCAGGTGAAAGCGCTGAAAAACGTTAATTTTTCTGTTGAGGCCGGAGAATATGTTGCTATCATGGGGGAATCAGGTTCCGGAAAGTCTACACTGCTGAATATTCTTGCATCACTGGACAGTCCGACAGCAGGAGAGGTATACCTTGACGGAAAACCAATGTCAAAAATAACCGAAAATGAACTTTCGGCATTCCGGCGTGACAATCTTGGATTTGTATTTCAGGATTTCAACCTGCTTGATACTTTCAGTCTTAAAGACAATATTTATCTTCCTCTTGTTCTGTCCGGCAGAACTCATACGGAAATGCAGAACCGGCTTGCTCCTATCGCCAAGCGGCTTGGAATAACCGGACTGCTGAACAAGTTCCCCTATGAAGTTTCAGGAGGTCAGAAACAGCGAGCGGCGGTTGCAAGAGCTATTATAACCAATCCGAAGCTTATTCTTGCTGACGAACCTACAGGAGCGCTTGATTCCAGATCGGCAGACAGTCTTCTTAGTATATTCAGCGATCTTAACAGCATGGGGCAGACTATCCTTATGGTAACTCATTCGGCAAGAGCCGCAAGCCGTGCAGGCAGAGTTATGTTTATCAAGGACGGCGAGGTTTTCCATCAGATATACAGAGGAAACAGCAGCAGTGAAGAGATGTTCCGGAAGATATCGGATACGCTTTCGCTTCTTTCATCAGGCGGTGATATACGATGAACGGCATTTTTTATCAGAAGCTTGCAGTGAGCAATATCCGTAAAAACGGGAAAACGTATTTTCCGTATATTCTGACGTGTATTTTTACAATAGCAATGTATTACATTATGAAGTCGCTGTCTCTGAACAAGGGACTTGAAAATGTTCTGGGAGCTGATACGGTTGCTTATGTTCTTAAACTCGGTAGCAACGTGATTGCGACATTCTCGTTTATTTTCCTGTTCTACACCAACAGTTTTCTCACAAGAAAGCGTAAAAAGGAATTCGGCCTGCTGAATATTCTCGGAATGGAAAAAAAGCATATTGCAAAAATGATCGGGGTAGAGAGCCTTTATGTTATGATAATCAGCCTGATCTGCGGAATCGGTATGGGCGTGCTGCTTGATAAGCTGATGTATGCTGCGATATCACGGCTTATAAAAACAGATATCCCTCTGGGCTTTTCCTTTTCACATGAAGCTGCGGCAAGTTCGCTGGTTTTATTCAGTATTATTTTTTTCATGATCTTTATTAATTCACTGAGGATGATACACGTTTCAAAGCCGATCGAACTGCTTAAAGGCGGTCATACAGCAGAAAAAGAACCTAAATCGAAATGGCTGACGGCGATTCTTGGCACTGTTTGTCTTGGTACAGGATATTATATAGCAGTTACGATAAAAAATCCTATGATGGCACTTGCTTTGTTTTTTGTTGCGGTTATTCTGGTCATAATAGGTACTTACCTTGTATTTACTGCCGGAAGCATTGCTTTTTTGAAAATATTGAAGAAAAACAAGCATTACTATTACAAAACAAATCATTTTATAAGCGTCTCCGGAATGATGTACCGTATGAAGCAGAATGCCGTAGGTCTTGCAAATATATGCGTATTATCTACTATGGTGCTTGTTATGATATCATCCACAGCGTCGCTGATTATAGGAACAAATGAAATTATCCGTGAACGTTATCCGTATCAGTTTGAAATCAGTCAGCGCATGGGCAAAACGGAAGATTTTGAAAAGCTTAAAAACGCAGTCCGTGATATCGCCAATAAGGAAAATGTGAGCATAAAAAAGGAAACTTCCTATTCGGATATTCAGTTTGAGATGATTCAGGACGGAAATCATTTCCGTGGAGCAGACGGCAGCGACGATTTTACATCAATTGAAAATGTCTGCAATATTTTTGCCGTGACTGCTGAAGATTATTCAGCGTATACCGGTAATGATGCCGTATTATCCGACGGAGAAATAATTCTGTGGCAGAACAGTAAAAAATACAAGGAAGATGATTTTTATATATTTGACAAGAATTACACAATAATTGAAGTTACAGATGACTTTATTGATAACGTTGCTGTAAACGAAGAGATATGCCCGACTTTCGGAATAGTGGTAAAAGATCATTCTGTTCTTCAGGAACTGTACGACGGACAGAAGAAAATATACGGCGATAATGCAAGTCAGATCGAGCATATATACAGGATGAATACTGACAGGGATACCAATGGACAAATCAGCTTTTCGGATTCAATTTTAAAAAATATTGATAAATATGAGGGGTGCGAGATTTATCGGTTCAATTGCCGTGAAAAACAGAAAAAGGATATTTATTCATTGTACGGAAGTCTGTTTTTTCTTGGTATATTCTTAGGTCTTCTGTTTACAATGGCGACTGTGCTTATTATCTATTACAAGCAGATCTCAGAGGGCTATGACGATAGGGAACGTTTTGAGATCATGCAGAAAGTAGGAATGAACGAAAGAGAAGTAAAAAGTTCAATACATTCCCAGGTTCTCACAGTATTTTTCATGCCGCTGATACTGGCGGGGGTACACACCATACGCACTAACCTATAAAGGTTGTCAAAAATCAGCGGCAGTTGTATAATAT
>UQXS01000179.1 GCA_900545125.1 uncultured Ruminococcus sp. | reverse complement strand
TTCTGTCACGCAGACCAAGCTTTTCAAGTATATTGCTGAGATAGTTGCGGACTGTCCCCTCGCTGAGATAAAGACAGGAGGCTATCTCCTTATTGCTCATTCCCTCTGCCACCAGACTTATGATATTCATTTCCTTTTCGTTCAGGTCACAGCCCGAATATTCGAAACTGCGGCTGCTTCTGTTCATATACCGATTCATGCGGCTTACGACGGCATTTCCGAAAACCGTCTGCCCCTCAAAAACCGTTTCCAGCGCAGGAGCTATCCCCTCAAAATCCTGCTTGAGTATGTAGCCTTTCGCCCCTATCTCAAGAGCTTTTCCGATATATTCGTCATCAGCGAATGTTGTAAGATACAGGATACGTGCATCCGGATATTCCGCAAGTATCTTTTCCCCTGCTTCAAGACCGGTCATGCCGTTCATTCTTATATCCATAAGCATAATGTCGGGGTGATGCTGACGGTAGAGTTCAACCGCCTCTTCTCCGCTGCTGCCAAGTGCAGCGACCTCTATCCTGCCGGAAGCATCAAGAATGGTTTTCAAAGAAACAGCAACTATTTTGTCATCGTCAACTACTACTATTTTCATATATCTTTCCTTTCTTCCGGACTGAAATAAATATTCTGAATCCTTTCTCTCCGGAAGTAATATTGATTATTCCTCCAAGTTCCTCCACACGGGCACGCATATTTGACAGACCTATTCCGTCACTTTCGATTTTTTCCTTACATTTTCCGTTATCACTGATTATAAGCTGATAGAATGCCGGATGTTCATGAAAAATAATCTCTGCATGATCTGCATGACTGTGACGTATTATATTTGAAACTGCTTCTTTCACAACGCCGACAGCGCACATCTTCACATCATTGGGAACGTCGTCATAACAGCTTTCGCAGTTGATGTCTATTCCCTTTTCTTTCAGCGGACGAACCGCTTCTTTGAGCGATATGTCCAGATCGACCGAATCGTCATGAAGATCATGGACACTCCGCCTGATGGATGTCATAGCATTTCCGAGGGATTCTCCGAGAGAATCAAGCCCTTCGCCAAGCAGTTTTTCGTCTTTTGTAAGCTTCATGGCCTGCACCTGCAAAATCGAACGTGAAAGAAGATGACCTACGTTATCGTGAATTTCCCTTGCTATCCTGTTTCGTTCATTAAGGGTCGCAAGACGTATCTCGTAATTCTGATTTTCAATCAGTCTGATGTTGTTTTCTTTCAGCAGTCTGGTTACTTCAGACGAAGTATCTACGGTTTTTATATGAGTTTCATAAAGCCGTTCATAAGAACTTGTCCTTTGCTGTAAAATGCAGGCAGATGCACAGAAAATAAGCACCGGAATCATATTATCAATGCTGCCTGCAAGACTTCCGGAACAAAAAGCCGCCGCCGATACGGCTGCCGGGATCATTCTTCTGTCACCGGAAATATCGTACATTACAACGGGCAGTGCAGAGAAAAATACGGGATCTGCCCAGCAGAAGAACGCATAAATCAATTCAAGGGCATATGATATCCCCGATTTTCCTCTGTACTGGCAGACAGAAGAAACCGTGACCGCAATCAGCAGAGCCGTGACATTTGCAGGCGATCTTCCGCATATCGTACAGCATAAAACAAAAATGAGCAGCTTGTCAGTAATTTTTCGCACTATTTCTCCTTTCTCTGTATCCGGGTCAATCAGATTGCAAAAGTACAGTCCAGCAGTTGGGATATTCTGACAGCATGAGAAGCGTCAAGGGATTTTACTTTGAACTTCACCTGTTCTTCTCCCTCGAACCAGAGGCTGATGCTGCATCTTCCTCTTATTTTCTGGAATATTGTCTGTTCAAGTTCAGCTTTCACCAGCTTTTTGCGTTCGGCGATAACGGTATGGAATCCCGACCATTTACAGCATCTCACCATTATCTTGTCGTCGTAGACGGATATGCCGCTTGTAAAAAATGCAGCCGATTTTACTATAACAAACCATACCGATGGAATTTCCGTCATTATGGCTGCAAAAAAAGACAGTTCCGAAAACAGCGGAAAAAATCTTGATATAATAAAATGAACCGGAAACACTGCTGACGAAAGTATCACCGGCAGCCATATATAATTCCATAAGCCGTTCTTTTTCGGACGGAATTCGGTTCTCACGCCGCTGAGTATGCCTATTGCTTCAAGGTCTCTTCCGATATTCTTTTCCTTTCTGACCGGCAGCAGCACAGGCAGACTTCTTTTGCCCGTTCCGTAGCCGGCACAGCTTATATGAACGGCGACCGCTTCGGAAAATTTCATTATAAGATTCTGGCGCAGGTCGGTGTAATTGATGTGCGATGCGTTGATACGGTGTTCCTTCCGGTTTACTGCGCCATAGGAAGTGTAAAAGCATTTGTCGTCACATTCGACGTGAAAGCGTGCATAGGTAAGAATATTTATAAAAAAAGACAAAAGCCATGTAACTATAAAAATCATTCCCATGAGAATTGCTGCGTCGGGAATTTTCAGAAGCAGTCTGCCGCCTATTTTTTCCGATTCCTCGGAGATAACGTTTATAGATGCACTGATAATATCACGTGCGATATTTCCGCCCTGAAAGAAAAATGCAGCAATGTATACTGCGCCGGAAAGACCGCTTGAAAAGAAGAACGAGAACAATATTACTGAAAGAGCAGTCGGCTTCGGGATAGTGGATATCCTTTTTTCATCGCTTACCTGAGGAAGTTTTTTTTCTATTTCCCCGTAAACCTTTTCTGTCACCATAAATTTCATGTCGGCTGAATTGAAGAATCCGGCTCTTGTATCGCACCTTACATTTACGGCTCTGAACAAGCGCAGATAAAACGGTCTGACGGCTGTGGCGGAACTTATACTTACAAACGGTATGGTCGTACTGACATGAAAAATTATTCCGTTCTCATGAACGACAGCTGAATCGGTCAGGTCTATCCGTGCGAAATACCATCGGATATAGCCAAAAAGAAGAATTATCCCCACAACAAGTATATCGAACCATGCGCCCTTTACCCAGTTGTAGAACCACTCTCTGCTGTGATGAAAAATATTGAAGCTGCGTATAAGCGGAAAAATAAGAAGCCATATATTTTTTGCGGAATATCGCAGTATCCGCAGAGGATGTTCATGATACACAGCTATTTCTCCTTTCCGCATACGCTTCCGGAAAGCCGGAGTATCTCGTCTATGTCATCCCGGCTCAGGAACATAAGCCTGAATCTTCCCCCGAAAACGAAAAAAATCATAAAATTCAGTCCTGTATACCGTGAAAAAAGAGTTTTTATCACAGCAGCATACTGTATTGATGAGTAGTGTACCGACTGGTGAAATCTGATAAAAACTCCGCTTGTTCTGATTATTTCGGCATCCGTGGCGGTATATTTCAGAGAAGCAAAATAAAGCGGCAGATATACGAATATTACAGCGATACAGAATAAAATGATAAGTCCTGCGATAAGTTCTGCCTTTTCCGAACGTACATAGTATTTAACAGCTGCGAAAATAACAAGACCTGCGGCAGTTATTACAGAACGGAGCACGTTGATGCATCTTTTGTCGGGATAAAAATGCCTCACTCTTTTCCTCCTTTCAGGCAATACCGTACAATATCCGGCACTGCATTTAAAGTTCTAATCCTATTATACCACAAATATCCTTTATTGTATACCATTTTTTTAAAAAAACAGGAGGCACATCATGACAGGACTTCTTGAGAGCGTAAATTCGTACATATGGGGCAGCGGATTGATATTTCTTCTGCTTGCGACAGGAATAGTCTACACGTTGAAATTAAAGTTCATTCAATTCGGAACTATACCGTTTCTGATAAGAAACATAAAAAACAAACCGACAGAAAACGGCGGTATATCCCAGTGGAAAACCGTCTGTATGTCACTCGGAACAGCCATGGGAACGGGAAATATCACCGGAGTAGCCGCAGCACTGGCTCTTGGCGGACCGGGAGCAATTTTCTGGATGTGGATATCCGCACTTCTGGGAATGGCTCTTGTCTATGCCGAAAACACTCTTTCGGTCATCTACAGCACAAAAGAATGCCGTGGTCCGATGGCTTACCTCAGCCGTGGTCTCGGAGTTCCGTCACTTGCGGTATGCTTCGCCGTCATGTGTCTGGCGGCTTCGATAGGAATGGGCGGAATGATACAGGTAAGTTCACTCATGGACTGCATAGATACCACACCCGGCAGGAGCAGTATTCCGGCGGCGCTTATCATATTTCTGCTTATATTTCTGGTCACAAGCGGCGGAGCAAAGCGTATCGGATCGGCAGCACAGGCTCTTCTTCCGGCTGCTTCGATTCTGTACGGTATTATGTGCATAATAGTACTTGTTCGCTTCCGGCAGGAACTCCCCGGAGCTTTACGTTCAATATTCACTCAGGCTTTCGGATTTGAACAGGCAGCTTCCGGCGGCGCAGGATATGCTGTCTCAGTAGGCATAAGGCGTGGAATTTTCTCAAATGAAGCCGGACTCGGAAGTTCGCCTATTCTCCACAGTGCCGCAGAAAGTGATTCTCCGCATTTGCAGGGGATGTGGAGTATGTTCGAGGTCTTTTTCGATACGATAATATGCTGTACCATGACAGCTCTTGTAATCATATGCGCTCCGGGGGACGGTTCTCCTTCCGGAGCATTTACTGCCGTGATAGGCGATATTTCCGGAAGGAGAACCGTCCCC
>UQXS01000178.1 GCA_900545125.1 uncultured Ruminococcus sp. | reverse complement strand
ATACAATGGTTAATACTGACAGTAATGTAATTATTGGCGGCAAGGTATACAAGCCATGCACTGCAAAAACCATGGAAGGTAAGCAGAATGTTGTAATTGCGCGTTGTGCTAAGCAAATGCTTAACGACATGAAAGGCAAAATGGATGCTAAAAGAGCAGGTTTATTTAACCCTAAAATGCCTGTATTGCGGTCTGAATTAGCATTTATTATTGAAAGAATTTTGTCTGATGAGCCAAATAGTATATATAAATTTTTAAACTACGCAACTCATGACGAATTAGTTCCTATAGATGAAAAAATAGCAGCTCCTAATAAAGCGGTAGATGAAATTGATAATTTTGATTTTGATAAAAAAATAAATGCATTAAATAGTTTAAAACAATTCTGTGAAGATAATAATATTACATTAACAGTAAAATATAAAGAAACTTCTGATTATCCCGAAGGAACAGTAATATCCCAAAGTAGAGCAGCAAAAACAACTGTAGCTAAGTATGCAACATTAACTGTAACTTTATCAAAAGAACCAGTTAAAACTCCAGAAACAAAGCCAAGTGATACTACAACAGATAATACAACAGATAATACACAAGATACTACTAAAGAGGAAAGTTAATGATAGGTAGAATTACAAAATTAATTAGTAATGATTACACTGTAAAAACAAATGAAAATAAATATATATCGCAAAATCCGCTGCCGGTCATTTAAATCGCAGCGGATTTTGTGATATGTCATTGCATACTGATTTGTATATATTGCGGTATAATTATTTGTAATTGTTGTGCAAAATGACAGAAATTAAGGAAACAACCAAAAAAAGTTTCGATTTCTCTTGACTAAACGCTAAAAATGGAGTATAATAACTATAGTGTTAAATAATCTTTAATTATTAACACTCGTTTTGTTGTCTCCTTTCTTTTGTTCTACACATATTTATTTTATTTATCTGTATCAAGCAGGGCTTATGCCCTGCTTATTTTTTTGTCACCTTGTGAACAGATAGTATATAAGTCCGTATATAACCGAAGCAGAACATCCGTAGAGAATAACAGGACCGGCTATAGTGAAAATTTTAGCTCCTACGCCCAGAATAAACCCCTCAGACTTTGCCTCGATAGCTGAAGAACTTATGGAGTTGGAGAAACCTGTAATGGGCACAAGAGTTCCCGCTCCTGCGTGCTTTGCCAGCTTTTCATACCAGCCAAGCCCCGTAAGCAGAGCACTGAATCCTACAAGCACTATAGATGTCCATGCGCCTGCCGATGTTTTGTCAAGCCCGTAGCTTTGAAATGCTGTCAGAAGCAGTTCACCGAGAACGCATATCGCTCCTCCTACGCAGAAAGCGACGATAGTGTTGGTGAGTGATTTCGATTTCGGGGATGCCTTTTCGCTCATCTCGCTGTACATTTGCGGTGTTATGTTCATAGATTTACGCTCCTCAAAAAAAGATCTGTAAGACGCAATATGTCCTACAGATCTATTTTTCCACAAATTTATCAGAATATACTATTGCTCTGCCAATTAAAGATAATGATAACGTTTCTTCTTATTATTAAGGAAGAAAATGGTTACGAAAAGAGCAGCGATTTCAGCAGAAAGTTCTGACAGCCATATTCCGTTTAATTCCCAGAAAAGCGGCAGAATAAGTACGGCAGCCATCTGAAATACCAATGTTCTCAGAAATGATATCAGAGCGGAAATAAGACCGTTTCCAAGTGCCGTGAAAAATGCCGAAGCAAAAATATTGAATCCCATAACAAAAAATGCGAGGCTGAACAGTCTGAATCCATTATATGTAATTTTATAAAGCGATTCGTCATATCCTACAAAAATATCTGCAAGCAGTCCTGCCGACAACTGTGCTGCCATAAACATTACAGCACCTGATACAGAGATCACGCACAAACTTTTTTTGAAAAGATTTTTTAGTTCACTTCGGTTATCTGCACCGTAATTATACCCGATAAGCGGAGAACTGCCAATCGAATATCCGATAAAAATTGAAACAAAAATGAAATTGACATACATGATAACACCATATGCTGCAACGCCGTCCACGCCGATAAATTTGAGCAGCTGGCGGTTGTACAGAATATTTACAAGTGACAGCGAAACATTGGTCATAAGTTCCGACGAACCGTTGATACAGGTCCGGGAAACAATTCTGAAATCAATTTTCGATCTGACAAGACGTAGCAGGCTGTTGTTTTTTCTGATAAAATAAACAAACGGGATTCCGCTTTCGACTGCTTGGCTAAGACCTGTGGCAAATGCCGCACCGGTTACGCCAAGATCAAGAATGCCGACGAATATCCAGTCAAGGAGCATATTAGTGATCCCGGCTGCCACAGTAACTGCAAGTCCGAGTTTTGGTTTTTCGGCAGTTACGAGAAAACTCTGGAACATACTTTGCAGCATGAGACAGACATTAAAGATAAGCAATATTCTGCCATAGGTTACGCAGTTGTCAATAAGGAGATCATCTGCACCCATAAGACGTGCGATAGGTCTTATAAATATGATGCCAAGCACAGAAGCGGTTATGCCGATAATGCACAGAACTTTTACCAGCATGGAAAAGACCTCGTTTGCTTTCTGTTTTTTTCCCTGACCGAGAAGCTTTGCCACAATTGCTGTTCCGCCGGTTCCTATCATGAATCCTGCCGTACCTATTATCATGGGGAACGGCATTATAAGATTTACGGCTGCGAATTCGTTTTTTCCCGCATAATTTGAAACGAATAATCCGTCTACGACACCGTAAACAGAAGTAAATATCATCATGATAACTGACGGTATAACGAATCGGATAAGTCGTCTGAAGTCAAAATGATCCGATAATTTTATTTCCATAAGAACCTCCCAACAAAAAACGGATAAAACAGCAGGCGTTTCAGCCTGCGGTCTTATCCGGCATTACATTTCTATTGAATATTTCGCCCTCCGTACCAGCATCAATCAGTTTATCATATTTTTTATTCTTTGTCAACAATTATCAAAAAAACAATCGCATCCTTATGGATGCGACTGTTTTTTTCTGATTTGTCCCTTACAACAAATTTTAAAATTTATAAATATTTCGTCATCGTTGTGCAGATGATGACAAAATATTATTTAAGAGAACTGCCACCAATCGAGTTCTGTATCTCCGCTGAATACGAAGTATACATCCTTGGTGCCGGATACGCTGCTGACAGCCGGAACAGAGATCTCGCTCATACCTGAGCCAAACTCTGCGTATCCAATTGCCTCGCCCTTGGGGCTTCCGGTACAGATCTTAACTGATCCGCCCTTGCCTCTGAGCTTGATGCTGTCTGCACCCTTGTTGAAATTAACACCGCTTACCTTGATCCATTCGCCTTTCTTTCCGACTACTGTTGTGTCGCAAAGACCGCTTGTTGAAATGCCCTTTGACTGGTTAGACATTGTTTCTGCCTGAACTTTAACATATGGATTAAGTGTTTCGATCTGAGATACGCCTTTCATTGAACCGGATGCAGAGAACATTCCGTTTGAGAACGTTGCTTCGTCAAGGTGGCATGAACGGTAATTTCCGCCGAGATCAACGTTGCCGCTGCTGTCGGTAGCCTGAATATTCATAGCTCTTGACTGATGACGGCTATGGTAGAGCATATAGTATTTGCCTTTGAATTCAACTATTGAATGGTGGTTGTTTCCGCCGCCGTCAAGCTGATATTCAGCAGGATTCTTTAATGCAATGCCCTTGTAAGTGAAAGGCCCGAGAGGATTTTTAGAGGTCATAACGCCGATCTGTGCGTTTCCGAATCCGTAAGGATTTCCGCCTGTGCTCCAGTTTGTGCAGTACGAATAATAGTATGTGTCGCCTACTTTGAGAATAGAAGAGTCCTCGAAGAGGTAGGGAGGATTAAGTCTTGCGTACTCTCCTGAAAGGCTTGTCATGTCTGCGCCAAGCTTTACAGCTCTTGCAGTACCGGGATCAGCAGCCTTGCCTTCAGGAACGCCGCCGCCTACATAGAGGTAACCCGTACCATCGTCGTCTACCATTACAGCCGGATCAAAGAGCCATGTAACATCGCTGAAACCGGGTGTCGATCTGTTGATAAGAGCCTTGCCGATGGGGTCTGTATAAGGACCTTCAGGTGAATCGGCTGTAAGCACGCCAATTCCGCCTGCGCTGTCTGCGAAGTAAAGGAAGAATTTATCTTTTCCGTTAATAGTTTTCCAGCAGGCATCGGGAGCCCATGCAAAGCTTGCCCACTTTGCTGCACCGTTCTGAGTTCTGCCGTTTCTGCCGGCAACAGGGATTGCGCCGTGGTCTGTCCAGTTTACGAGATCAGCAGATGAGAAGCAGTTTATGGTGCCTGAGTTGTAGGTATTTGACTGGATAGATCCATCTGATCTGTACTCAACTGCATCGTTTGTAGTGAATACGTAAAGTCTGTCCTTGTAAACCATGAAGCCGGGATCTGCTCCGAAACGCTGAGTCCAGAGGACATTGTTTTCTCCGTCCTTTTTCCAGCTGTCGGCAGTGCTTACAGAGCTGAATTCTGCTTCATATTTTGCTGTATCAACAGGAGGTCTGTTGTCAGGGAATTCCTTGATCTTTCCAAGAATATACTGCTGGAGGAGAACGAGATCGTTAGCTTCAGCCTTGCCGCTCTGATCTACATCGGCAGCCTTGACCATATTTGCGTCTGTGATTTTTCCAAGAAGAACCTGACGTTCAACAAC
>UQXS01000177.1 GCA_900545125.1 uncultured Ruminococcus sp. | reverse complement strand
TGTGCATAGCTGTTTTTCTCGAAAGTAGTTTTTAGAGGTTACCTGAAGGAGCATATAAAATGAAACGGAGAATGACACGACGTGGAAAAATTGTCATTATCGCCTTTGCAGCAATCGTGATAATTGTTCTTTACAGTACATTACACAAAAATAAATCTTCCGATTCAGTACCTGTGCAGAAAAATTCCCCTGCCGCTGAAGTCACGGATATTCCGGCAGCTACAGAATCTTCCACTGCTGCCGATACCGTCTCACAAACAACAACGCTCCCTCCGCAGATGAAACTGTCAGGCTGTACATCTGCTATGGCATACTGCCTTGAAAATGATACTCTGCTGTTCAGCCAGGATGCCGATCGAAGCATAGCTCCTGCCAGTCTTACCAAACTGCTCACCGCCTGCACTGCTCTTAATTATATTTCACCGGATACGTGCTGTACGGTCGGATCGGAACAATATCTCGTCCAGCCGGAATCAAGTCTCTGCTATATATCTCAAGGACAGCAAATAACAGCTGAAGATCTCATAGCAGGCATGATGATGGCTTCAGGCAACGATGCCGCATATGCTCTCGCCGTAAATACAGCCCGGAAAGTATCTGCCGACACAAATATGACAGACTATCAGGCTGTTGAATATTTCTGCGGACTTATGAACAGCTTTGCCACAGAACTTGGAATGAAAAACAGCAATTTTGTCAGCCCTGACGGCTGGGATACCAGCGGTCAATATACAACCGCTTCCGATCTCCTTATCCTTGCAAGATATGCCGCAGGTGTTCCGGAAATACGCAAAGCCGCAGATTGCTACGAAAAACAAGTCACTATACTGTCAGGCGAGGGATTTACATGGCATAATTCAAATAAGCTTCTTGATCCTTACAGCGAATTCTATCGCAAAGATGCTTCCGGTCTGAAAACAGGTTCTACTGTCAGTGCCGGAAACAATCTTATTGCTGTTTTTGAGATCAACGGACTTACTTATCTCACTGTTGTTACCGGATGCGAATCGGACTATGACCGCTATTATCTGACACTACAGCTCATAAATGAATACACTTGAAGAAAGAAACCTGTCCCGGTATGCTCCGGAACAGGTTTTTGTTTCTTTTCATATAATAAAATAGTTTAATCGAAGGAGGAATGAATTATGATGAACGGTATTGACGTTTCGGAACATCAGGGAACTATCGACTGGGCTAAGGTAAATACTGACTTTGTTATTATAAGATCCGGATACGGACGAGAGATATCTCAGAAAGATAAATTCTTTGAAGCAAATTATTCCGGATGCAAAAACCGTAAAATCCCATGCGGAACTTACTGGTACAGTTACGCAGTTACGCCGGATGAAGCTGCCAGAGAAGCTCAGGTCTGCCTTGAAGCAATAAAAGGGAAAAAATTTGAGTTTCCGGTATACTTCGATATCGAAGAACCAAAGACGCTGGCTCTTGGCATGGCTAAATGCTCCGCTATTGCCGAAGCGTTTCTCAATGTTATCGAAAAAGCAGGATTCTGGGCAGGAATCTACAGTTCAAAATATAATCTTGAAAACTATATCACCGAACAGATACGCAGCAGATACGCAGTGTGGGTAGCTCATTACGGTGTAACGAAAACAAATTATTCAGGCAAATTCGGGATATGGCAGAGATCAAACACCGGAAATGTTTCCGGTATTGCCGGAAACGTTGACCTTGACAATTGCTATGTGGATTATCCGGCAGAAGTTAAATCTGCCGGACTGAACGGATACAATAAATCTCCGGAGACTCCGGCTAAACGCACCAAACAGTTTATTATAGTTGAAAACGGCATAAGATGGTCGGGAATTCTGACAGAAGAATAATCTCAATAACCTGAAAGCACCGCACGGGAATCATTGTGCGGTGCTTGCCTTAATCTATAACATCCTGTAATGTAATTCCGTCCAGATATTCCGTTATAACCTTGTTCAGTCCCTCCCATACAAAAAGAGTGGAACAGTTTTCACGTCTCGGACAATCATTGACATCATAAGACAAGCAGGCAATCGGCGCAAGACTTCCCTCTGTGGCACGAAGTACATCCCCGACCGTAATATCAGATGCGCTTTTCGCAAGGCAATATCCCCCACGATTACCACGGTTGGTACGCAGTATTCCTGCTTTGTTCAGCATAGGGACGATCTGCTCAAGATACTTTTTGGAGATCTCCTCATCTTCGGCGACATCCCTGAGAGAAGTATAAGAACCTTTTTCGGCACGTGCAAGATTAACGGCAAAGCGCAGTGCGTATCTTCCCTTTGTTGAAATTTTCATAAACAGTTCCTTTCATTCAAACATCGGCGTTGACAGATATCGTTCACCGGAATCAGGAAGCAGTGCGACAATTATTTTTCCTGCGTTTTCCGGTCTTTTGGCAAGCTGAACTGCTGCCCATAATGCAGCTCCGGATGAAATTCCAACCAGCACTCCTTCTGTTCTTGCCACGGCTTTTCCCAGAGCATATGCATCGTCATGGTCAACGGTTATCACTTCGTCGTAAATTTCCGTATTCAGCGTATCGGGAACGAATCCTGCACCGATCCCCTGTATTTTATGAGCACCTGCTTTTCCTTCCGAAAGAACGGGAGAATCTTTTGGTTCAACTGCAACTATCCGGATATCGGGATTCTTTGATTTAAGATAAGCACCGACACCGCTGATAGTTCCTCCTGTTCCTACACCGGCAACGAAAATATCAACTTTTCCGTCCGTATCCTCCCAGATCTCCGGTGCTGTCGTTTTCAGATGTGCGGCAGGATTTGCAGGATTTGTAAACTGCGAGGGAATATAACTGCCGGGAATTTCAGCCGCAAGTTCATTTGCTTTATCAATAGCGCCCTGCATTCCCTTTGATCCCTCCGTAAGGACAAGTTCTGCCCCGTAGGCTTTCATAAGATTGCGCCGTTCTACGCTCATGGTCTCCGGCATAGTGATTATAAGTCTGTATCCCTTTGAAGCGGCAGCAGCAGCAAGTCCGATACCGGTATTTCCGCTGGTCGGCTCGATAATAACGCTGCCTTTTCCGAGAAGTCCTTTTTTTTCTGCGTCATCTATCATAGATGCAGCAACTCTGTCCTTGGCAGATCCGGCAGGGTTAAAGTATTCGAGCTTGGCAAGAATTCTTGTGTTCAATCCCTCGTTTTTCTCAATGTTTGAAAGCTCCATTAACGGAGTTCTGCCTATCAGCTCTGTAACGTTCTTGTAAATTTTCATGATTATACCTCCTGTTTTACGGCTTCAAAGCCATGTTCAAGATCAGCGATTATATCGTCGATATGTTCTGTTCCGATAGAAAGCCTTATCGTATTCGGCTTTATTCCTGCTGCAAGAAGTTCTTCCTCTGTCATTTGTGAATGAGTAGTTGATGCAGGATGTATTACAAGCGATTTAACATCTGCGACATTTGCAAGAAGTGAGAAAAGCTCCAGACTTTCCGTAAATTTCTTTGCGGTATCGGCATTTCCCTTTATTTCAAAAGTAAAGATCGAAGCTGCTCCGTTTGGAAAATATCTGTTGTAAAGTTCCTTTTCCCTTCCTTCGGCAAGTGAGGGATGATTGACTTTCTCGACCTGGGGATGTTTACTGAGAAATTCGACGGTTTTCAATGCGTTTTCCACATGACGCTCCAGACGGAGAGAAAGCGTTTCGAGTCCCTGCAAAAGCAAAAATGAATTGAACGGCGAAATAGCCGCTCCCTGATCTCTCATTAGAGTAGTGCGGAGTTTCATAATATAAGCAATATTTCCGCACACCTCGGCAAAAACGACACCATGATAAGACGGATTCGGCTTTGTAATACCAGGGAATTTATCGTTCTGTGTCCAGTCGAAACGTCCGCTGTCAATGACAACTCCGCCCATTACAGTTCCGTGACCGCCGATAAACTTGGTTGCGGAATGAACTACGATATCAGCGCCGTGTTCTATGGGTCTCAGCAGATACGGTGTTGCAAACGTATTGTCAACGATCAGCGGAATGCCATGACTGTGAGCAATCCCTGCAAGTGATTCGATGTCAATAATGCTGGAGTTGGGGTTTCCCAGTGTTTCAGCGTAGATCAGCTTGGTTTCAGGACGTATCGCTTTTTCAAAGCTGTTCAAGTCAAAGGGATCGGCAAAATCTGTTGTGATTCCCTGTTCTCTCAGCGTATTTGCAAAAAGATTGTATGTGCCTCCGTACAGGTCGATCGAGCTTACGATATGATCTCCTGCGGAAGCAATATTCTGGACAGCATAGGTAATTGCAGCAGAACCGGATGCCGTGGCAAGAGCGGCAGCTCCTCCTTCAAGGGCAGCGATTCTTTTTTCAAAAACGTCGGACGTCGGATTCATCAGACGTGTATAAATATTTCCGCCCTCCGTCAGACCAAACCGTCCGGCGGCTTGTGCCGAGTTCTTGAAAACGTATGAAGTGGTGGCATATATTGGTACAGCTCTGGCATCCGTTGCAGGGTCGGGAGCTTCCTGCCCGGCATGAATCTGAATAGTTTCAAATTTATATTGTCTGCTCATGGTTATATCATCCTTTCATTTTTGCTAATATACTATTCCTATATATTTAATAGGTTATAAATACAGTATACCACACTCTTTTATTTTTGTCAATATCTTTTTTAAAAATTTTTCTTGCACATCCTATCGGAAAATATTTAAGGCAACGCTGCACGATTTCAGCGGACAAAGTCCGATCACATAATGTGATCGGACTTTCAGTCTGTCCAAAAACCCCGAAACTGGAAGCAGAATCGGGGTTAAAATATTTTAATTATGAAAAA
>UQXS01000176.1 GCA_900545125.1 uncultured Ruminococcus sp. | reverse complement strand
TTGAGGGGCGTGTGTCAACCGACGTGGGAGTTCAAGTCTCCTCTCTCGCACCAAAAAGCAGTCCGTCCGTCAGGATGGGCTGTTTTTTTATAAAAAAAGGAGACTTGAACTCCCGAGGGCACTTGGAAAGGTCCCGGCGGAAAAGCGGCATGCTGCTTATCTTATTGTACCTTATCGCAAGTTATTGCACCTAATCGATTTTGGAAAAAAGACTTCAGCCCAGTGAAGCAAAAGGAGAAAATGAGGTAGGTCTTACATCTTAAGACCTACCTCAAATCTATCGTCTTCTCTACAATTTCATAGCTAAAAAATCAGCTATGATTCCTGTCAAAATAACTTTTTCTGAACTTACTTGGAGATTCGCCAACTTCATTCTCAAAAATTTTGCTAAAATGAGATGCGCTTTTGACACCTACCTTTTCCGCAACTTCTGCAATGCTCATATCCGAACTCTGAAGAAGAGATTTTGCATAAAAAATACGCATGGATCTTATATATTGCACAATGTTAATCCCCATATATGTTTTGAAGTATCGGCTCAGGTAGGATGGATTTACCCAGAAACGTTCGGCTATAGAGGATAATGTTAAGCTACTGTTCTGATAATTTGAATTAATATATTCAAGTATATTTTTCAGCATGTAAGGGATATCTTTGAAAACGTCATTATATACTGCATTTCTAACTATCTCAGGATAAATACTGCCGCAATATCGTCCGATTTCAAGAACTATCAGTTCAGAAATATCAGCAATAAAAACATCTTGAAAATTCTGCTTATTCTCACTCTCCGCCACTAGCATGTACATCATCTGTTCTAACCGTTCAAGATGCTTCCCGTGGAAATGAAGCACCGGCATCATGAGATTTTTTTCGAAAAGGACAAGAGGATTCCAATTAATATCTCTATACTGTAAATAGTCAGAAAACTTTTCGGACATAACAATGGATATCAGCTTAAATTCCTCCGGTCCTTTTGGCTCTACCCTATGTGGCTGATTTGGTTTGATAACAAGTACATCACCTTTTGTTAGTGAATATGTAGTTTCTCCGAGACTTACGCAAAATTCTCCGGAAAAGTCCAGCATAAATTCATAATAAGAATGGCTTGACCAGGCTGCATTATATTTCCCGTTTATTGTTTCAATATATACGGAAAAGAACTCTGCTTTCTGTAAAAATGATTGCTGAACTTTCATTTCTATCTTCACTCCAAATCAGCATGCGGTTATCCCATCGGTTCTATCAACAGTAACCAAACAGTCTCGGCAGGAACAGGCTCAAATCGGGCACATATGTAGTAATAATCAGAGTCGGCAGCCATGCAAACAAGATAAGTCTCATGGTATGCGGCAGCATTTCCTTTACTTCTGCACCTGAAATTTTACCGCCCAAGTAAAGAAGCGGCGCCGTCGGAGGGGTAATATTGCCCATGCCGAGGTTTACGCCGACTATCGCAGCAAATTGAATTGGGCTGACTCCAAGTTCAGTTACAATCGGGAGAAGTATCGGCGTAGCAAGAAGCACGCCGCTTGTATCATCCATCAGCATTCCCAAAAGAATCATAAACAGATTTATCATTATCATGATAACAGCCGGGCTATCAGATATAGAAGTCAGCATTTTCAAAAGCATTTGAGGAACATTGTTCATGGTATACAGTCTGCTGAGTATCATTACGGAAAAAAGCATCATCATTATAACGCCGGTAGTTTTACCTGCGCTGATAAGAGAATCTCTTAAATCGCCCATGGTCATCTCTCTATAATAAAGCATCGCAACAGGAATCGCATAGATGACCGACAGTGCCGCGGCTTCAGTGGTGGTCATGACGCCACCATATATAGCGCCCAAAATAACAAATGGCATGAGCAATGCGGGGATGGAGCTCTTCTTTTTCCCCTGCGTCGAAGCAACAGGCTTACTGTCGACAGACTTTACAATATTTTTGTTTTTGGCGGCGTAAAAAAGATTTACCGTACTAAACAAGATTACAAGAATGATACCCGGAATTATGGTTGCAAGGAAGCAGGCTAAAACGGATTGCCCTCCTACCCAGCCATATAGTATCATAGACATGCTTGGCGGTATCAGCAGGCCCAAAACCGCACAGCTTGAAATGAGAGAACCTATAAATCCTTTTTCATATCCGTTTTCTTCAAGCCTCGGAGACATTATAGAGCCTATACATGCAATAGTAGCGCCGGCGCTTCCGGATATAGCACCGAATACTGCGCTGGATATGGCAGTAACAATGCCAAGCCCGCCTTTAATTTTGCCGAAGCCCAGTTTTTCAACAGAATCAATCAGTCTTCGGCCTATTCCGCCATGATCAATAACAGCCCCGGCAAGCACGAACAGTGGAATGGTAAGGAGCAGCACATTGTTTATTTGGCTTCCCCCATACGACAGCAGAAACATCGGATCGGAGCCCGAACAATATACTATTATTGCAGCTGCACCGAGAAAAGTCAAGGGGATAGATATACCTAGCACAAGGAAGACAATAACGGAAAGAAAGGCTATTACCAGTATCATCAGTTTTCACCGCCCTTCAATATAGCGACACTTCTTATCAGATGAATTAGAACATAAATACTCATCAATATAAACGAAACTATTATTGACAGTCTGGATAAGGCCAGAGGAAGCTTGTAAATAGGAGTGGTCGGCCAAAGCTCAAAGCTCCAGCTGACAAATTGAAACGCCCAAGCCGTTGCAACAATTGCGATAACCATACTTACTGCATACTTTACAACAGCCATTCGCTTTTTCGCTTTTTCACTCTTAAAAAGCAGAGAGGTCATATCTGCATTAATATGCGAATCATCACGGTATGCAAGAGAACTTCCTGTAAAATAAAACCAAAACGCCGCAAATAACACAAGCTCCTCGGATCCGCCAAAGTTGATACCGAGTATATACCTCATTATTGCGGCTATAACAATTAAAGAAGTAATCAGCACACTTGTTATTATACAAATATATTCCTGTATCTTGAAGATGACATGATCGGCTCTTTTTAAGAAAGCAATCATCGATTTCACCCTTTCTTATCGAGTCCATAAAAGGGCCAAGAGGCCCTTTTATGGATATATATGCAAAACATTAATGTTACTTATACAGCTTCAGAAGCTCGTTGATAAAATCTTCACCATAGGTTTTGGCAAGCTGCGGCCAAACATTCGTGCGGACGGCTTCAGCGAACATTTCAATTTCCTCGTCAGTGAAGCGGACAATCTTAATACCGTTGTCCTCCATCAGCTTCAGATATTTCTCGTCCTCTTCCTTTGCGTAGTTTACGCTGTTGGCGCACTCCTGACGGCAAATATCCACGATGGTTTTCTGATCTTCGGGAGAAAGCTTTGCAAGTGTTTTTTCACTTATCATGATCTGTGTTACTTCCGGGCTCATCTGATATACATAGTAGTAATCAATGATGTCACGATAGTTAAGATATGCACCCGCAGGAGTGGAGCCTGCAAGGCCCTCAACAACGCCGGTCTGAAGAGCCGCAAAGGTGTCGGAGGAAGCCCATATATTCGCAGGGGAGAATATAGCAGTCCATAGCGGCAGTGCGGATAACGGTATTCTTACTATCCAGAGTGTTAGGATTCGAGACTTCCTTTGTAGTACCTATACCAGCAATGCCTTCAACGAAAAATCCGCAGAACTCAATACCGTTTTTTGCCTGAATCTCTTTCATCATATTGTCAAGAGAGGAGCCTTCTGCAAATATTTCCCCAAGCTGATCATAGCTGCTCGAAAGGTAAGGGAAATAGCCGACAGCAGTTCTTGCGTCATAGGTCTCGGGAACAGATGAGTGCGCCATATCAATGCTGCCCATCATAAGCTCGTCATAAACCTGAGACCAGTCACCCAACTGGTTTGCGGGATAGATGTCTATGAGAACTCTTCCCTCGGTTTTCTCTTCTACAGCCTGCTTGATATTAAGAGCAACCTGATATGAGATATGATCCTTATTCTGCATAGTCGAATATCTGAGAGTAATGGGTTTGCTGTTGTCTTTTGCTGAATCTGTATCCTTACCGCACCCTGTAAGTGCAATCATAAGTACTACTAAGGATAATAATAACAAATAAACTTTTTTCATTCTTTCCTCCTGTTTTTTTTCATTAAAATTAAAAATGAGCTGGTCTGCTTTCAAAACGCTGTATTCTGCTGCATCCTCCTCCTTCTTCCTCTTGCGTTTACTTATTTATTGTAGCTGTAAATAACCTCCTCCTGCGGCTGACCTTCCCGAACGTAGATATGAGGGAATGAATGGAAGCTCAAGCTGCACCAGAATTCAATTACGGATATTCCTAGTCGTTCACAGTATTCCGAAACGTCAATCCGGCGCTCTCCGTTTTGACCTAAAAGTGTCACCACATCTCCTATCTCAGCGTCCGGAACATTAGTGATATCCAATACAGTATGCTCAAGACAAACTGCGAGTATCTTGCATCTGACACCGTTAAGGAGAACCTCTCCGCCTGCGTTCCTCGTTGAAAATCCGTCGCAGCTTCCAAACGGTATAACGCCTATCACACAATCATTTTCCATGAGCATATTCAGGCATCTGCTGCCGGCCTTGAGAGTTTTCTTGCTTATAAGACGCGAATGTATTCCCTTCAGGCAATCCTTAAGTTTAAGTCCGCATGAATCCTTTTGAGGCTTGGCGTTTGCAAACACTCCGGTTCCGATACAAACGGTGTTATACCATGCTTTCTCATACCTTTGCGTAGCATATGTACTTGCAAGCTGGTATCTGGGAATTTCGAATCCGGCCGCTTCTATGTCAGCTATTATCTTG
>UQXS01000175.1 GCA_900545125.1 uncultured Ruminococcus sp. | reverse complement strand
ATTTCTATTTTACCACAGTTTGCTGATTTTTTACAGAGTTTTTTTCAGAGGCTCTACAAAACACGAAAGATGGGTAGAAAAATGGAAAGCAAAAAATCAACGTTATGTATCATTAAACTTTAATATAAATGCCCTCCACGGGCAGTGGCACTGACGTGCAGTCCGATTGCATCGAGCAGTGCCACCATTCCTCCCTATCGGTCGTCACAGTGTCAGCCCTAACGGGCAAATTTTTGTTTTCTTTTAATCTCATGACTATATAATATAATCTTGAATTTGTCTACTCTATTATATGAATTTGCTTGGAAATTTTCTTGTATACGCCCGATTTAACTACGTTTCAGAATTTTGTTGGTAGACAATATAATTGTGAATCGCAATTTTTTTCTACCAACTTTTCTACCAAAATCGTTCGTTTTTTGCTTTCTTTTTCTTAATTCCACTTTTCATTCATTATATTCTATAATGTTGACAATTGCGATTTGCCTGTATTATCAGGCTGATCGCTTTTCTTCTTTCTACCATATGTCCTTTTGGACGTAGCTTTGCCTGCTGTCTTTTCAGTTGACCTCTTGTTTGTGGTCTTACTTGCGGTTTTCTTTACAGTCGGCTTCTCTGCATCGGAATTATTTTCCGATTTATCGCCGAGAACCCTTGCAATCGTTTCTGCCGAGCTGACCTTTGCATTGTACTCTAAGTGACTGTAAAGATTTGCTGTAATTGCAAAATTACTATGTCCGAGCCATTCCTGAATTACTTTCATTGGAATATCGTTCGCAAGCAAAAGACTTGCACACGAATGACGGAGGTCATGGAAACGGAAATGTTTCATTTCATTTTTAGTGATGATGTAGTGGAAGTGCTGAGTAACATAATTCGGAGCGATCATATTACCGAGATTATCACGGCAAATAAATCCCTCAAACTCCTTGTTATAGCTTTTGCCACAAGTCTTTTTGAACTGAGTTTCCATCTTCTTTTTTTCAAGCAGTAGTTCCTCAATGTGAGGTATCAACGGAAGTGTTCTTCTTGTAGAATTGGTTTTCAGTCTTGTTTCCACATATAACTTCATTTTACCCTCATCATCATAGTCGCTTACAATTTTACGCTGAATTGTAATCGTCTTATTCTTAAAGTCGATAGCATCCCAGCTCAGACCAAGTATCTCACATCTTCTCAAACCGTAGTATGCTGCGATGTGGACGATAAGTTCAAGCCTGTCACCCTTAAATACTTCAAAAAGTTCATTTAGCTCATCAGCATTATAAAAAGTTGCTTCATGTCTGTCGGCTCTCGGAACTACTAACTTATCCATAGGGTGCTTCGGAATCAGCTCCATTTTAACAGCGTGAGCAAATGCAGAGTGCAGTGCAAGATAGTACTGTTTTGCGGAACTGCCCTTTACTCCTTTGTCGAGCTTATAGTTGAGAAAATTCTGAATGTGATTGTGATTGATCGCCCCAAGAGTTAAGCCTGGATAATTCTCATTGATGTACTCCAAATATCTGTCTGCTATCCTGCGATAGCAAAAATGTGTTGTACGAGCCACATTTGGTTTGATATATGCAAGCCAGTCGGAAAAAAACTCGCCAAGCGGCTGTTTGGATATATTCGGATCACTGAGAACAGCATAGGCAGCTTTCTTATCGTGAATAATAACCTCGCCCTCGGCAATGCTCTTTTCAAACTCCTCTACGATGTTTTCCACCGCTTCTTTGAGGGATTTCTTCGTGCATTTTTCAGGCAGTTCGGTGTTTACCCATTTACGCTTACGCTTGCCCTCTCTGTCCTTAAAGTCAAAGACAACATAGTGCTTGCCGTTTTTCACGGCAGTGATATACTTATAAGGCTGACTTGCTTTCATTTCTTTTATCCTCCTTCGATTTGAAAGCGGTAAGTCTGCCTGTTGACTTCTCTATTATAGCGCGAAACCAAATATAATGCAAGACAATTAGACCGCTTTTTTTATTTTCGGCGCTTTACACCGGGGATTTGTCAAAAAGTTGTGGATTCTGTTCTGCATACTCAATAACTGCATTTTTAGTAACACGAATGATACGGCAATCGTCCATTCGTTTGAGCTTTCCTGAACGTATCAGCCGATAAGCATAATTGCGTCCTATATTGAGCATTTCGCAGACCTGTTTCATAGAAACCACATCGGGATATTTCTTATACATTTGAACATAGTTTTTTCCTGATGATTTTTTTGTCATTTTAATCCTCCTCTCAGGAAGAAGAAAAAGAAAACAAAAATTAGCGTTGATGTTTCATATTCAGTTTTCAAGATGCTGTGTACATCGTCTGTCGGTTATTTTTATGTCCAAAGATTGATGTACTGTTGGCAGCTCCTACTCCGAGGAGTAGAAGTTCCCGACAGCATATCAGCCGTCGTATACATGAAAGATACAAATGAAACGCAGTAGGCAGTACCCGTTTATACCAAAAAACGGATACTCCCGACAACGTTTCCGCTGTCATTCAAAAAGAAAGAAATATTATGAATTACCGCCATTCTGTTCCATAAGAGGAAGAATGGCGTGCGATTTCAAAAGCTCATAAATCATAAGCCGACCTTTTTGTGTCCAGCAAGTGTGGAGTTTCGCATTGGGATTGCCGTTTTCATCAGATACCGTGTAGGTTTTAGACTTCACATATCCCATATCCGCATATTTCTGATAGAGAAGCCAGACCTTTCCCTGCTTGTACTGTATGCCCTGTTCGTGAAGCCACTTATTCAGCCATACCGCAGACTTTCCGTAGTCTTTAGCAATTGTGCTGATCGGCATCAGACCCTCGGCATTTAGAACATAATCATAATAAGATGCTTTCGGGAGCATACTTTTGATTTTCTCTGCCTGTTCAGAGTTGTCTTCAAGGAGCTTTGTATTCTCTCCCTTGACGAGCTGAAGCTGATGATTAGCAATGAGCAATGCTCTTGCAATAATTGCATCAGGGCTATTCCATTTCTTTTCAATATCAAGGAAGTATTCACGGCAGCACTTGCCGATCTCGGAACGCTGGATCATACACAGTTCTTTTGCCATATCAATAGTGAGCTGATGATCGTTTACTTCTCTTATAACATTTCGTTTGCCTTCATTTTGAACTCGAGTTCTGCTCTGCAAGTGTTCATTCGCAGTCATTATGTAATACAATGAGCTTTCAGGAAACGGAACAGCTTGAAAATGGACAAAGTAACTGCACCGTTTCCTTAGCTCAGAGGATATGTGTGAGGGGATTTTTGTACCGCCGTCTGCCGTTGGCAGTACAACCCCCTCTATATATCTACCGAGGAATTTGAAAAAGTGGGGTTGTTTTTTTAAAATTTCTTTTCTCAAATAGAAAAAATCAGCGTTTTAAACAATGTTCAACATATATTTTCATACAGAATAACATACTGTTTTAGTTTCTCTTTTGCGGCTCTAAGCCGATAGCGAACTGTGTCGAATGACAGACCATACTTGTTAACAAGATATGTCAATGTCACATTATCACCGCTGAGATAATAGTCATAAATCAGCACATAGCCTTTATAGTAATTCTTTTTGAGCATTTCCAATGCAAAAGGCAGAATCTCCAGCCTTTTTCTGTACCGTTTTTGATTTTCTTCCTCTATTTCATTTATGGGGATACTGTCAGGATCAGGCTGCATAAGAAGCACATCATCAAAGTCAGGGTATATCCTTCCATTTTCGATTTCTTTCTCATCAAGGTACTTTTCCTTACGAAGCATTTTGTTATACTCTTTTTCGATATAATCAGGTACTTCATCATCGAAGTGCATATAGAAAAATCCTGTCATCACTTCTTCTCCTTTTGAGGGAAAAGTGAAGTGAGTGATTCTGTCCCAGCGGAAATTAAACGCTCATTGCAGACAGCAACCGTATAGCTTTCATTGTAGAAGCAGCCATCAAGGAACTCCCTGATGATATAGGCTCTGTTTCTGTCCTTACCACGTTCGTCAGGCAAACCCTTTTTAATCAGCGTAAAAAGATGTCTCTGCCTGCAAGTCCGAAGCCTGAGTGCGATGCAGATGGCATAGAGATAATCAGGATTATATTTTGCAGTACCGTGACGATAACGGGAAATCGTTCCTTTGGGAATACCTGTCAGTCTGGACAGCTTTCTTGTACCAATACCTTTATTCTCCATATAACGGCATAAAGCAGCCGATATGGTATCAGTAAGCTGTTTACGCAGGCTTTTCGTACCATAAACGATAAGGTCGTAGTCGATCTTATCTCCATAATTGGTATTCAGCGTTTCCTGTAAATTTTTATATGTAGTTTTCATACATCTCCGTCCTTTCTTGTCAGACGGAAATGTGCAAATGAACACAGAAAGACTGTCATTCGGCAAAAACCGTCCGACAACCAAACATCACCCGTTCATTTGATTGTTTCATATTCAATTGCCATACAGTGATCGAGTAACCCCTTGCGCAATAGGTTCACCATACGACCATGCACATTACAATGCACATACTACTATTATGAACCATAACGCTTGAAAAAGCAATACATAGAGCTGTTTTAAGGTGTCTCAATTTGGAAACACACTGATTATATGAAAACCTCTTTATTTCTACGATATTTTGATTTTTACTGTTTTTTGTTCAGCATACTGTCAAGCTTGTTAAAATCACGATATTTCTGGTAAAACTATAATGTTTTCTACAATGACAGGTGTTTCTGCTATCACACAGTTTTCATCATTCTATCACAATTCACATATAGAAATAAGCGGTCTGATATGCTCAGACCGCCTGAAAGCACCCATTGTTACAGCACCGAAGCTGAATTAAAGGTCATGAAAAATACTACTTCGCTAAATTATATATTCAAAAGTTTCTTATAGCTCTTGTCTATCCCGATAGAACCAAGAGGA
>UQXS01000174.1 GCA_900545125.1 uncultured Ruminococcus sp. | reverse complement strand
GACTCCGCCAAAGGGGAATTCCCCTTTGGAATCCCATTATTTAACATTGTACACCATTATCAAACAATCGGAGCACATCTATTTTCAGTGCTCTGTGCTCCGGGTCTGCAAGCTCCGGGTCAGTCTCTAAAAGTTCCTTTGCGCAGTCCTGCGCCATGCTCATAAGCTCCATATTGCACGCAATATCGGCAATTTTCAGCGGCGGAAGTCCATGCTGCGCACTGCCGAAAAAATCTCCCGGTCCTCTCATTTTCAAGTCCTCCTCCGATATCTTAAATCCGTCGGTAGTCGAGGACATTATTTTCATCCTCCTGACGCACTCCTCTGTTGTATTGTCCGTGATGAGTATACAGGAACTCTCAAACTGTCCTCTGCCAACTCGTCCCCTCAGCTGATGCAGCTGCGATAGTCCGAATCGCTCCGCATTCTCTATCACCATGACCGCTGCATTCGGAACATCGACCCCGACTTCCACAACAGTCGTGCAGATAAGCACCTGTATCTCCCCCTCACGGAATTTTTTCATGGTTCGGTCTTTTTCAGCCGCACTCATCTTTCCGTGAAGCAAAGCAGTGGAATATCCCTTTAAATCGCCCTGTGATGCTCTTTCCGCATAGGATTTCACCGCAAAAAGCTCGCTTTCACTGTCCTCTATCATGGGACAGATAACATATGCCTGTCTGCCCTCGTCCAGTTTCTTCCGCACAAATCCGAAAGCACGGCTGCGCAGTTTCCCCGTCACCGCATATGTCTGAACCGGACTTCTGCCTTTCGGAAGCTGGGTTATCGCCGATATATCGAGATCTCCGTAAATAATTAGCGCAAGCGTCCTCGGAATCGGAGTGGCAGACATAACCAGCTTATGAGGTGAATTTCCCTTTTCCGCAAGAGCAGCACGTTGAGCAACGCCGAAACGATGCTGTTCGTCTGTGATAACAAGTGCCAGTGACCTGTAAGTCACATCTTTCTGAATAATAGCGTGAGTACCGACAATAACGTCGATCTCGCCGGATTCGATTTTTTCCCTTACAGAAGCCTTTTTCTTCGCCGTCATAGATCCTGTCAGCAGGCAGACTTTTACACCAAACGGTTCGAGAAAGCTGTTGAGCGTCCGGAAATGCTGCGATGCCAGTATTTCGGTAGGAGCCATAAGCGCCGCCTGAACTCCGTTTTTTGCCGCAAAATAGCAGGCTGCCGCCGCAACAGCCGTCTTTCCGCTGCCGACATCCCCCTGCAAAAGACGATTCATTGGCACATCTCGGCACATATCGCCTATGATCTCCCCGACTGCCTTTTTCTGATCTTCCGTCATTTCAAACGGAAGATTTTTTTCAAATTCCCGATAATCAACAGAGCTGTTCATTTTAAAAGCCGTTTTCCGGCGGCTTCCTGTTTTCAGCATGGACATTCCAAGCTGTAGTTTCAGCAGTTCATCGAATGCAAGCCGGCGTCTTGCCGTTTCCGATGCCGCATCGCTTTCGGGAAAGTGAATGTTCTCCAGCGCCCATTCAAGTGAACATAGCTGATATCGGCTTCGTATTTTTTCCGGCAGCGTTTCAATATGCTCGCTGCGCAAAAGCTCAAGAGCCTGTCTCATGTTTGTTCTGACCATGCTCACCGAAAGTCCCTGCGTCAGGCGATATACAGGCTGTATCAGGACTTTTTCATCTGCCCTGATATACACGGGAGCAGTAATCTCCTTACGCAGAAAATTCCCCGTGACCTTGCCGTGCATATAATAAGTCTCGCCCTCTTTCATCGCCTGAAATCCGTACACATTGTTATATATCACCACAAGAATATCGTCAATGCCGTCGCTGGCAGCCGCTTTGCATATCACAAGCCCCCCCCTCACACGCTGCGGAGGAAGTTTCCTCATAATCGTCAGTTTTAACACGCTGTATTCGTTCAGAGAAGCCTGACATATCGGAATATGCGTACGGAAATCAAGATATGCCCTCGGTATGTGATATATCAGCTCATAGGGCGAATTTATGCCGAGTCTGCGGTATTTTTCGCCCCTTGCACCGCCTACCCCTTTTAGATATTCTATCTGCCCGAAAAGTTTTGACGGCACAGTTTATTCCCTCCCTCAAAATCAAAGGACGGACTTGCCGTCCGTCCCCGAAAATCAAATATAATTCAGGACGCATCACAAATGTGTTCCGCCCTTGCGCAAAGTGCCTTATCTCTGCTCGCAGATAAGCTTGATGGCTGTTCTTTCTTCACCGTCTATCTGGATATTGGCAAAAGCAGGGATGCAGATAAGATCAATTCCGATAGGAGCGAGATAACCTCTTGCAATAGCGATAGCCTTGATAGCCTGATTTGCAGCTCCTGCGCCGACAGCCTGAACCTCAACGGCTCTGCGTTCTCTGATAACACCTGCAACAGCACCGGCAACTTTGTTTGGTGATGAATTTGATTTTACTTTTAAAACTTCCATGTTAATAACCCTCCTGTGATTATGCATTTTGCTGTAATAGCCGATGTGGAAATTTTTTCCGGTAAAATACGGCTATCACTATTATAATAGCATACATTTTTCAAAAATGCAAGCGATTAAAGAAATTTTGTACATTATCTTATATTTAACCTCTCAATTTTGTGCGATTTGCCGCTTTTTTCATCAAATGTCACCACAACTCCACACATAAAACACCTTTCCTCCGATTCCCTGAACCTGACCGGCATCCGGAAACGCAGTCTGTCCAGAGCCGGTTTTATCTCAACGCCAAGACAGGAATATTCCGGTCCTGTCATTCCTGCGTCAGTGATATATGCAGTTCCGTTCCTCAGAATGCACTCGTCGGCAGTCTGAACGTGAGTATGCGTCCCGAAAACTCCAGTGACCCTGCCGTCAAGGAAAAATCCCATCGCTTTCTTCTCCGAAGTTGCTTCAGCGTGAAAGTCAAGGAAGATATTTTTCGTGTCAATTTCACCCAGAATCTGATCTGTTTTCGTAAAAGGATTATCCAGCGGATCAAGTCCCACAGTGCCCATAAGATTTATCACAGCCACAGAATATGCTCCCATATCCAGAACACAAATGCCTTTTCCCACGCAGCCGCCCTCCGGATAATTGGCAGGTCTTATAATATAGTCCTCGTTATATATATCAAGAGCCTCTCGGCGGCGAAATGCATGATTTCCGCTGGTTATCACATCTGCTCCCGCTTTTATTATCATATCGGCTGACTTTGGCGTTATTCCGTTCCCCTGTGCGGAATTCTCTCCGTTAACGACAGTTATATCAATATCATACTTCCTTTTGATATCCCGAAGCTTAGACTGCAAAAAAACACAGCCCGTCTCTCCAACCACATCGCCTATAAACAATAATTTCTTCACTCCGCTGCCCCCTCTGTTCCAATCAGATTTTCTGCATTTTTGTGGAAAATAAGCTCCCTTTCGTGCTCCGTCAAGGGCAGACGTTCAATGAGAGCTATCTCATTTGCCGGGTCATCCCACGGACAATCGCTGCCGAAAAGTATTCTCTCCGCTCCGTGATGTCTGATTAAGTCAAGCATCTGTTCATCACTGATATACTTTGAAACAACTCCTGTATCGAACCAGAGATTATCATATTTTCCGGCAAGATATTCCCCTACTTCATCCCATTTGTTTATTCCGCCCATGTGAGCCGCCACTATTTTAAGCTCCGGAAATTCTCCGGCTATGACCGCAAAGCTTTCCGGTGCTGCTTTTATTTCTCCCTGTCCATAGGGATCCCAGCCGCTGTGGAAAACAGCGATAAGTCCCAACCGTTCCATTTCTTCATACACCGGAAACATCCGCTCCTCGTCAGGACAGAAAAACTGATACTCCGAATGAAATTTCACTCCGCACAGTCCGAGTTCCTTTATTCGCCTGATCTCCTGTATTTTGTCGTCGGCATCGGGATGAACAGAGCCGCAGCAGAATATCCCGTCCCCCATTATTTCAGCCGCCCAGTTATTGATAGTATGCTGCTGGGCAGGCTTCGTGGCTATGGGCAGAATCATTGCGCCGTCTATGGAATTTCTTTCAAGTACTTCTTTCAGACCTTTCAGCGTTCCGTCAGTTGCCGGGATTATACTGCTTGTTTCACTCAGACCTTTCATTGCACGTTCCGCAAGAGAATCCGTAAACGCATGAGTGTGAAAATCAAAATATTTCATATTACTGTCCTTTCGCTGTCAAAGAAAACTTTTTATCCAGATGACTGTCAAAATCAAAGCAGATATCAGCCATATCACATAAGTGATAAGCGAATATGCGTCAAAAACCCAGCCCAGACGCCTGTTTAAAAGTACTGTATGTTCTTTGTCCTTTTTGTACATTTTTTCTGGATTCGCCGGAAATGCACATCTGTATTCCCTGCCCTCTATCTCATAAATAATGCTCTTTCGCTTCTGACCTTCCTTTGTTTCAAATCTCAGCAATGTTGCTTTCTTCCTTCCGGACGTTATGATGATTAATCCGTAAAGAAAAAGTGTAAGCAGCGACAAAGCAACTCCCAGCCCCATGATTATTGTTGTTCCAATTAAAATTATCCCCATATCCACCTGCAATATCAGGCATAGTACAACTACAACAGCCGTTCCAAGAATAAACTCCATAGCATCATCCCCTAAAAAACCTGCCCAGAATAAATCCGGACAGGTTTATTATATCATATATGACTATATCTGTCAATTTAAACAGCATTTACTTATTGTGCCTGTTAAATGGATTTTGTTTCTTGAATCTTTGCAGAACGGTGTTATCTTCCATTTGGGTAATCTATTCTAATCTTTTCAGATACCCGTAAAGGGTATCTGAAAAGATTAATACTGGGTTTCCAAAGGGGGGATTCTCCCAACGGTCGCCCGTCCCCTCTGTCACTTCGTGACATCTCCCCACACTGTGG
>UQXS01000173.1 GCA_900545125.1 uncultured Ruminococcus sp. | reverse complement strand
CGGTGAATTCGATGTTGAAGCTAAAAAAACGATACATAATACCCATATCAATCATAATACTAATGGTTGTCATACATATCACAGCACGATTCAGCACCGGATTTGCTGATTTTTATGTAATGAAAATATTTCCGGTGATAACAAATACTTTCTCATTTATAAGCGGTCTGTTTCCCTTTTCACTTGGGGAGATCATGATAATAGCCGGGTTGTTGGCAGTAATAATCGGAATACCGCTTACCGTCATTTTACTGATCGTCAGGAAGAATTCAAGAAAGAAAACAGCAGGGATATTTCTTACATCCGCACTGTGGATAATTACTTTTATCGCCGTAACCGAAAACATGAACTGCTTTATCATGTATCAGTGCACACCGTTTTCAGAGCGGTATCTTAATTCAAAGGAGCACACACGGGATGAATTGATTTCCCTTTACTCGGCTCTTATAGATAAAACAAACGAACTTTCTCTGGAAGTTCCACGGGACAAGGATAATCGTTTCTATATAACTGCCGATATAGATTCCGAAGCAAAAAAGGCAATGAAAAAAGCTTCCGAAAAATATCCGCAGCTGTCAGGATATTATCCTGATGCAAAACCGATCATGTTTTCGTACTTCATGAGTCAGTCAAATCTGTCGGGAATTTATTTCCCGTTTTCACTGGAATCAAACTACAACGACGACATGGTAAAAACTAATCTGCCAGGAACTATCTGCCATGAATACGCTCATTTAAAGGGAGTTATCCAGGAGGACGAGGCGAATTTCATTTCATTTATAGCTACAATCGGCAGCGATAACAAGGAATTCCAGTACTGCGGATACCTTGAGGCTCTTGAATATGTTCATAATCAGATCTATGAAACAAAAATAACCGAAGCTTACAGTCTTACCGATAATATTTCCGACGAAGTCCGCCGTGACTGGTTCAGGTTCATGCCGGATGACTACTGGGAAAAGAACAAGAAAAAGGAGATAATCCCCACAAAAACTGTCAGCACTGTTTCGGAATCTGCCATTGATACAAACATAAAAATAAACGGACGTGAGGAGGGAATCGACACCTATTCACACATGGTAGATCTGCTGCTGGATTACTATTTTCCTGACAAATAGCGAAAATGACCGCCCCGATGAAGAGAGCGGTCATTTTCGTTTATAGAGAGATATTATGAATAGTAGCTTTCGTTTATAATGAATTCTTAAATTGTGACCGGAAGTGTGCTGTACTGACCAAGAATATATCTTCTGAGTACAAGTATATCTGCCTCATTGATCTTGCTGTCGTTGAAAGCGTCTGCTGCTTTGAGCTGAGCGTTGTTGAATTCAACAGAACCGTCTAAATAACGAGCGATCATCACGAGATCAAAAGCGTCTATCATGCTGTCGCCGTTTACATCGCCTGCGCAGACAGGAACTATACCGTTATCTGAATACAGATCGTTTACAGTCTCCGGCATTCTCTGACCTTCAAGCATATCGTTTTTTTCCCACATACCTACAAAGATAACTGCCCAGTACCATGTTTCTCTGCTGTCACTGTCCATGCCGTATGTAAGGCTAAGACCTACGTGTGTGAATTCCGGCTTAGTAATGTTTGCCCAGTGGGCGGGAGATCTTTTCCATGCGTCAAATATAATGTCGGCATCCTTGCTTCCTCTTGCCAGAATCTCGCCGGCTTTTTTATAATCAACTTTTTCAACATCAATAACAGAATCAAAAAATGTTCCGTCCGGACGATAATGATCGTACTTAGTAAGCTGTTCTTCTGCACGAATCTGAGAAATCTCATTAAGGCAAGGAACGATATAAAGAGGATCAAGACCCAGTTCTTCTCTTGCGCTGTTGAACTTTACTGCCATTTCTTCGATCAGATCAGAATACTCACTTGTTTCATTCTCGGCTGCAAAAGCTTCAGCAGGAGTTGCTGTTGTATTAACGAGAATCATCATGCTGCTTAAAATCATCATCATAGCGAACGTTGCAGCGATCATTTTTCTTAATGTTTTTTTCATATCTAAAGCCCCTATCTAATCAGTAATTGTATTACTGTTTGTATTTCTTTCTGATTACATATTACCAGAAATGAGGGGGTTAGACAATAAAAAACAGTACTTTTTCAGCATTATGCACAATATCATTTGACGATTTAAACAAAAATAAATATACCTAATGTATAATAATATTTGCCGGTTTCTGCAAGTTAAAAACCGTTCAATATTTCTTCACAAATGAGATTTTATATATATATCTAAATCATATATAAATTATAACTTTAACTTAACGTAACAAAACAAAAAATCCCACCGCATCATATCAGATGCAGCGGGAATCTTTCAGAATTATTCAGTTGTTTCTGTAACTGTTTCAGATGATGGCTCAGTAACATTTTCAGCAGCTGCCGCCTCGGCATCAGGTACGGAAGTTTCCTCCTCTGATGAAACCGTTGTCACCTCGGCTGACGGAGCGTCAGTTTCTTCGGCAGCTGAGGAATCAATGACCGTAAATCCGCTGAAAGTCATTTTCAGCTTATTATTTTCCATTTCAAATCCGCAGAGTTTTCCGTTCTTATCAACCATGATAACATACTCTCCGCCGTCAAGTTTTCCGCTGACCTCAAGTGAGCCGTCCTTCTCCTCGCCTTTAAGTTCCTCCGATTTAGCATTGCTGTCAACAGCTTTGATAAGGTTAAGCATCATTGCTCTGACCGGAACAGCCGACTGCGGAACAGAAAAACTAAGTCCCTTATATGAGGCTTCCGTATTTCCCTCGCTGAATTCCAGCTTAACTCCGCTGAGCGTATTTGGAGAGGAGAACTCCACTTCCCATGCTCCTGTACCGAAACGCTTTACGATACCTTCCGCCTGCAAGCGGTCAAGCGTTATGCTGACATCTGCCTGAAAAGCGCAGTCAAGTCCGTTTTTTCGTGACGTGGTGGATTTCAGCGGCACAGAGCAGCTTACAAGGCAGAGCGCCGTGAGGATCGTCAATGTGAATGCAACAAGTCTTTTCATAGTACTTTCTCCGTTCTTTTTCGGGAGCTATGTCCCTCGTACTTGATTTCACATTTATACATCCTTTATATTAGCAGGTTTTCCGTTATTTTGCCGACTTCTTTTCTTTAAGGATACGGAACGAATCAGACAGGCAATCAACGATGTCTCTTGGCAGCATGGATTCCATGCCGAGCTTTTCGGCAGCCGCATCTCCGGCAAGACCGTGAATATAGACTCCGGCACAGGCGCTGTCATAAACAGAGCACCCCTGGGCTGCAAGGGAGCCGATTATTCCTGCCAGAATATCGCCGCTTCCTCCTACGCTCATTCCCGGATTTCCCGTATGATTTGCGGCAGTAACCCTGTTGTTTGCAATAAGTGTGCCTGCGCCTTTGAGTACGACGGTAATTCCGTACTTTTCGGCGTACTTTTCGGCTACAACGATACGGTTATTGGATATCATGGCGTTGTCACAGTTAAGCAGCCTTGCCATTTCACCCACGTGAGGAGTAATAACTATGTCCGATTTCTTTCCCAGTAAAATATCTATGTCCGATGCTATGCAATTTATTCCATCTGCGTCAATAATTATCGGACATTTTGCATTGCTCACCACAAATCTGGTGATTTCAATAGTATCGGGAGTAACTCCCATACCGCATCCGATAACAATTGCATTGGCACTGTTCATAGCCCTGAGCAGTGCGTTTTTGTTAGTATCGTAGAGCATGAATCCGTTGTCATCGCAGTCGAGTTCAACATATGTTGCTTCCGGTGCAAGTATCGACACCGTGTCAATGCATTTTTCCACCGAGGCTATCTTTACATGCCCCACCCCCGTCCTGAGTGCACCCATAGCAGCAAAGGAGGCTGCTCCCCTCATGGATGAACTTCCTGCGATCACCAGCAGAGTACCAAAAGTTCCTTTATATGAATCTCTTTCACGGCGTGGAGGGAAACTTGCCAGATGATTTCTCTCGATCCGGTAATACGCTCTCTCACCGTCAAGAACATCTATTGCTCTTCCCGGTATCCCTATATCGGCAACCGTGATCTTGCCGCAGTATTTTCTTAGCGGATACTGCGTCATGCCCGATTTCAGATAGCCGAAAGTAACCGTTTCGTCGGCTTCAAATGCACCGAAAGCGACCGTTCCCGTAACGCTGTTTCCGCCGCTGGGAACATCCACGGCTATTCTGTAAGCACTTGAACCAATGGCGAAGATTCCGGCTGCATTTCTGTCAAGATTATCCCGGAATCCCGTGCCGTAAACTCCGTCTACAATAACCGATGCATCGAGCACTGCGCTTTTTATAAGGCTCATTCTGCGTTTTTCCTGCAAGAGTATCCTTTCCAGAGGATTCAGTTCCTTTTTTGATGCAGCCTTTTCAAGTTCGCTGGTTTTAGGAATAGTCATATAGTCCAGTTCTGCGGCTTCTATGGCAGCTTCCACGCTTTCGCTGCGGTATCCGTCAATAAATGTGATATGTTCCTTCGGCAGACGCAGAAACATTTCCTTTGCCAGATCTGTCGAGGGATTTCCGCCGATATTGATTATCGTAATGCGGTATCCCCTGTAAACAAGAATATTTGCAGCTGCGAAACAGTCGCCGCCGTTGTTGCCCTTTCCGGCAAGAAATACGATCAACTTTTCCTCCGGCGGAGCACTGCTGCTGCTCCGGCAGTATTTGTCGATTATTTCTGCCAGAGCTTTTCCGGCATTTTCCATGAGCGTTTTTCTTGAAACGTTCATTTTCTCTGAACGTTCCTCAATCATCTGCATCTGCTTTGGCGTAACGATTTTCATTTAATCAACTCCTTATATATCCAATGCGCCACTTAAGTGACTCTGTTTTCAACCCCTTGTCAAAAGGAAATTTTCTCTATGGGCATTCACCCTAATTATTCTAATTACCCCTATATGGGGTAATTAGAATAATCAATAATGGGTTTC
>UQXS01000172.1 GCA_900545125.1 uncultured Ruminococcus sp. | reverse complement strand
CTCCGTCCGCCGATTTTATTATATCCCCGGTCATAATGCCGGCTTCTTCCGCAGGACAGATTGTATTGCCGTTTTTATCGGTCACGGCGCCGAGTTCGGTCACCATAACTCCGTCCATAAGGAGCTTTATCCCGAACGGATGCCCACAGACAGAAAGCACCGGAGGTTCTGCCTCGGTCACGCTGACATTTTTTACGGGTATCGCACCAAAAAGAGACAGCGTTACCTGTTTTGTTTCCGGAAAGTTCCCTGCTGTCCGCATGACCGCTTCCGGACTTACCGAACAGCTTATTTCCGGATATTCTGCAATTTTAAGTTCCGTTGACGGTCTGATAGTAACAGACGATGGAAGCTTTGCCGAATAATATCCGGCTGTTCCGAAAATACAAAGCGAGACTGCCGAAAGCAGAGCTCCAGCCGACCTGATAAGTTTTCTTTTAAGCTGCATTTTACAAGTCCTTTCCTTTAAATAGAGCAGAAATAATTCTGCCCGAAGATTATTATATTTCATTTATGACAGATTACTAATGCAAATTATTTCTGGGAGATATGCCAATGAAACACAAACGGAAAAATTTAACAAAACAAAAACCTCTCATGACCGCCGCAAAGATACTGCTTATCGTCCTGACTGCCGTTTACCCCTTTTTTATGACAATTATGACGGGAATCGGGATTCTGAGCAACAGCGGAAATTACGGAAAAACTATCTCCGGATATGCCGCCGCTCTTGTAGTTTCGGGAACTGCACTTACAGCGTCAGCGATACTCTGTCTTTTCAGGAAGAGTCTGCCAAATCTGCTTTCTATGGCAATTGCCGTTCCGGGATTTTCACTTTGTATGGCGGTTCTGCATCGTCTTGCCGGTCATGCGGAAAAAGCCGGCTGGATGGGTCACGGAGCTTACGCTCTCATGCCTGTCGCCGATATGTACAGACAGCGTATTTTTCCGGTTATTCTGCCTTTTCTGCTGACCTGCATAATTGCGGCTGTACAGTTCTTTTCTTACGGTGCAGCGGAAGAACGCCGTGAAAAACGCCGCAGAAAAGAAAATAAAAAAAATGCTCCTGCACCGAAAATTATTGATTCATAATTATTATTGACAGTATTTATTTCTTTATTTGTTCATATTTTATTTGCAAAAAAAAAAAAAAAAAAAAAAAAAATTAACAAATTCCGGATTTTTTTGTGATATAATGTCTATAAATAGGAAAAAATTTTTCCGCTATTAAGGAGGACGTTTATTATGAAAATCAGGAAAATTACTGCTCTCTGCACCTCACTGCTTATGTGTGCGTCGGTTCTTGCCGGATGCGGAAGCGAAAATGAGAAATCAACAGAAAAAAAACCTAAAAAAACTGCCGGTTCTTCTGTCAGTGAAAAATCATCAGAAGATAACAAAGCAGACGAAGTTCAGCGGAAAACAGAAGATAACAAAGCAAGCGAAACTCAGCAGGAGACAGAAGAACAGGAAGCCACAACCGAAAGCGAAGAAGATCCTGAATTATACGAATATTATAATCTTCTGAACGAGGAATTTGAAAAGGGAAATATCAGCAACAGAACTTTTAATATGGCTCAAGTCGGAAATTTTTGTAAATACAAAAACAAAATAATATTTTTAAACAACTCACCAATACACGGCGGAACTATAGAAAACGCAACTGTATTTGACACTGAAACAAAACAATCAAAAACATTTGACTTAAACTCCGGCTATGGAGATGGCAGCGTTATTTTTCAGAACGGATTCTTTTACGTCATCACTGATAATAATGAATTAATCAAATATGATACTGACGGAAATGTTGTTTCTAAAGTAACCACTGATTATTGCAAATTGATAAACATTGTCTCTTCCGACGGCAAAGTAATTGTCAGAGACAATTATCTTGGGTATAACGATAACGCAGATCATTATTGCCTTGTTCCAGCAGATTTCTCCGGAAAAAAAGATATTCCTCTGCCTCAGAAAGATGTGGGACATGGCATGACAGAAAAAGTAGAGAGATATGAATGGATATGTTTTGACGGCGACAAGGCTTACGCTATCGCATTTATTTCCTCAAAAGAATATGGGATTTTCTGTTTAGATACAAATACGCTTACATGGACACAGCTCAAATCACTGAGTGATAAATTGGACTATAATTTTGGAAAATATATATTACAGTACAACGGATATGAAAGTGCAACTTTTTTCAATATCGAAACCGGCGAAGAAATAGCTCAGTGTGAATATCCAAGAACAGGCAGCGAAATTTTAAAAGGCAGCTCCAGTTGTGCCGGACTTTCTCATCACTTCCGCAAAGAAGATGAAAACGGTGACGAAAGGTGGTATACTGTCAGACATCCCGGCAACGGCGAATTTGCCGATACTGATAAGTGCGAACCTCTCGGAAAAGAAAATTTCTCTGAAAACGCTTATAATGCCAACGTGATACGAGTTATCGACGATACATATTACGCCATTATTGACGAACAAGGCGTTTTCCTCCGCACCTACGAAAAAGGCGAAGCAGAAGAAGAAACTATCTATTTATTTGAGAAAAACTAATTTTTAAAAAAACCTCTTGACAACTAAAAAAAAGCCTGCTATAATATAATCAATATCAAAAAATGCAATGAAGGGAAATAAAGCCTGTGGAGTTTGTACAGAGAGCTGCCGGCGGTGAAAGGCAGTGAGACAAAACGGGTCATAGCTCCTCCCTGAGCATCCGGCTGAAAAACGCATCTTTGCGTAAATTAGGCTTGGACGGGCTCTCCCGTTACAGAGATATGCGTTAATCCGACGCAGATGAGCGGGCGCTTTTGCGCCAAGAAGAGTGGTACCACGGAGTATCCTGTAAGTAACTTCGTCTCTTCCATACCTTAGTGTATGGAAGAGACTTTTTTGTTGTCTGATCGGATTAAAATTGATTGGAGGAAACTATTATGAAAAATGCAGAAAAGTACACACGTCAATTTTTTGAAGCTCCACGCACAAAAATGAAATGGACTGAAAAATCCTATGTCGATAAAGCTCCGACATGGTGCAGTGTCGATCTGAGAGACGGCAATCAGGCTCTTATCATCCCCATGAGCCTTGGCGAAAAACTGGAATTCTTCGCAAAACTCGTTGAGATAGGATTCAAGGAGATCGAAATAGGATTTCCTGCCGCCTCTGAAACCGAATACGACTTCTGCCGCACTCTTATCGAACAGGATCTTATTCCCGACGACGTTACCATACAGGTGCTTACACAGTCGAGAGAACATATCATAAAAAAGACATTTGACGCTCTCAAGGGCTGTAAAAATGCTATCGTTCACCTGTACAACTCCACATCCCTCGCCCAGCGTGAACAGGTTTTCCGCAAGAGCAAAGAAGAAATTATTGACATCGCAGTTACCGGAGCTAAACTCTGCAAGGAATACCGTGAAAAATACGAGGGGAATTTCCGCTTTGAATACTCCCCCGAAAGCTTTACCGGCACTGAACCGGAATTTGCTCTGGAAGTCTGCAACGCCGTTCTTGACGTATGGCAGCCAACTCCCGATGATAAGGTCATTATCAATCTGCCGGTAACGGTTCAGCTGTCAATGCCTCATGTCTACGCCAATCAGATCGAGTATATGTGCGAAAACATGAAGTACAGGGATAACGTTATTGTCTCCCTGCATCAGCACAACGACAGAGGATGCGCCGTTGCAGATACCGAAATGGGTCTCCTTGCAGGCGCTGACCGTGTGGAGGGAACTCTTTTCGGAAACGGCGAAAGAACAGGCAATGTAGATATAGTCACCCTTGCAATGAATATGTACTCCCAAGGTGTTGATCCGGAGCTTGATTTCTCGGATATCCCGTCAATCACCGAGCTTTACACCAAAGTTACACGCATGGAAGTCTATGAACGTTCACCGTACTCCGGAAAACTGGTCTTTGCAGCATTCAGCGGTTCGCATCAGGATGCTATCGCAAAGGGTATGAAGTGGCGTGAGGAAAAAAATACCGAACACTGGACAGTTCCTTATCTGCCGATAGATCCGGAGGACGTGGGCAGAGAATATTCAGCCGATGTCATCAGAATAAACAGTCAGTCGGGCAAGGGAGGAATAGGATATATCCTTGAAGCAAGATTCGGATATAATCTGCCCAAAAAGATGCGTGAGACTGTCGGTTATATGGTCAAGAGCGTTTCAGATCACAAGCACAAAGAGCTTCTTCCGGATGAGGTCTACGAGATCTTCAAGACGAATTTTGTTGACATCGCCGAACCTCTTAATATAACGGAAGCGCACTACGTTCAGTGCGGTGGAATTGAAGCAACTGTAAGCCTTACTTACAACGGCAGAGTTGCTACTGCAACCAACAACGGAAACGGACGTCTCGATGCCGTAAGCAATGCGATCCGCTCCTATACAGGACTTGTGTACAGCATTAATACTTACACGGAACACGCCCTCGAAGTAGGATCGGCATCCAAGGCTGTTTCCTACGTGGAGATCACTGACAGGAACGGAAAAAGCTTCTGGGGTACAGGCATCGACACCGATATCATCGTATCTTCTATAAAAGCTCTTGTAAGTGCTGTAAACAATATGCTCAAATAATCTTCTTGTTTTAGCCAAAAATTATAAACATCCAACAAAATAATTAAAAATACATTTTTTGTATTGATTTTATCTGCTGAAAGTGATATAATTAAGTTTAAGAATAAGTGTTGCTGCTTATGTCAGCACTGCATAATTCAAAGTCTTAGCAAAGGAGCATTAATAATGAAATCGGTCATTACTTTTTCCGGTATAGTCATTATTAACAGCGCAGTCATTATACTTTCCGGCTGCCGCTTCGGTTCATTCTGCCCACAGGACTTTGAGTAAAATTTGCAGATACACATTCACCGTATCAACGCAATGATGCTTGAACAAAACCTCCGGCAGTCTGTCGGAGGTTTTTATATTATCGAATCAATGTCACAAATTAA
>UQXS01000171.1 GCA_900545125.1 uncultured Ruminococcus sp. | reverse complement strand
TATACTTCGTTTCATGCCGGAGGATATAGTTCATGAGGCTCATCCTGTTTTCAGCGATTTCAAGACGGTTCTTCAGGAAGTCGTACAGAAAAATCCCGAAGAAAAAGTTGAATATGTTCTGATAGGCGAGGAAGGCCCGGATCACAACAAGCGTTTTGTGGTTGAGGTATGCCTTAATTCTCAGGTTATCGGCAAGGGCAGCGGCAGAAGCAAAAAGGAAGCCGAGCAGTTTGCCGCCAAGGAAGCGCTGGAGCTTATGGGATATGAAGCACAGTAATATTTCGATTTTTATTCCGCATATCGGATGTCCGCATAAGTGCAGCTTCTGCGACCAGCGTACTATAAGCGGAGCTCAGCACGCACCGTCCGGAAAAGAAGTCAGCGAGATATGTGCAAAAGCACTTGGTGAGATAGAATCTCCGGAAAATAGCGAGATAGCCTTTTTCGGCGGCAGTTTTACGGCTGTTCCACGTGATTATATGCTGGAACTCCTTGAAGCAGCAAAGCCGTTTATCGGCAACGGAAAGTTCAGAGGAATACGTATTTCTACCCGTCCTGACTGCATTGACAGAGAAATTCTGGATCTGCTTAAAAGTTACGGCGTTACGGCAATTGAGCTGGGAGCGCAGTCGATGTCGGATCATGTTCTTGCAATGAACGGACGAGGTCATTCTGCGGACGATGTCAGAAAAGCCTGTGAACTTATCCGGGAGTACGGTTTTGAGCTTGGATTGCAGGTAATGCTTGGTCTGTACGGCAGCACACCTGACGATGATTTTGAAACAATATGGAGCGTGATGCTTATACATCCCGATACGGTAAGGATATATCCGGTTGTGATACTGAAAGGAACAAAACTTGCAGAGCTTTACGAATCAGGCGAATATCAGACATATCCTTTTGATGAGGCAGTTGAATTGGCTGTTACGGCGCTGCTTTGGTATAAAAATGCCGGTATAGAGGTGATAAAATGCGGACTTCATGCCAGCGAATTTGTGGAAAAAGATATGATAGGCGGTTTTTATCATCCGGCTTTCAGGGAGATATGCGAAAGCATTATATACAGGGAGGAAATCAGCAGTGTCATCGGCAATATACGTGGATTCCTGCCGATGCGGAATCCTGAGCGAGATGAACCGTTTGAATTTGCCGTTACGCCTTCGTGTATCAGTAAGGCTATCGGGCATAAAAAATCGAATATAGAATATTTCAGGGAGAACGGCATAGAACTGAAAATTGTGGGAGATGAAAATGTTCCCGAATACAAGGTGGAGCTGAGGAGGTGAAAGTGTGTATCTGAAATCGCTTGAAATACAGGGATTCAAGTCATTTCCTGACAAGATAAGCCTGACATTTGACAAAGGACTTACGGCAGTAGTAGGCCCTAACGGCAGCGGAAAAAGTAATATCGGAGATTCTGTACGTTGGGTTCTTGGTGAGCAGTCCACAAAGACGCTCAGAGGCAATAAAATGGAGGACGTTATTTTTTCCGGTACCGTTGCAAGAAAGCCGATGGGATTTGCCGCTGTAACACTTAATATCGACAATTCCGACAATACAATTGCTGATATGGGTGAGGAGATATCTGTCACGAGAAAGCTGTACCGCAGCGGCGACAGTGAGTACATGATAAACGGCAGGTCATGCCGTCTGAAAGATATAAACGAACTTTTTATGGATACCGGTATGGGACGTGACGGCTATTCTATAATAGGTCAGGGACGTATTGCAGAGATCGTCAGTGCCAAAAGCAGCGAACGCCGTGATATCTTTGAAGAAGCGGCAGGAATTTCAAAATTCCGCTATAAAAAACTTGAAGCGGAACGCAGACTCACATCGGCACAGGAAAATCTGCTGAGGCTTACGGATATTCTTGCGGAACTCGAAGGACGTGTCGAACCGCTGCGTATCCAGTCTGAAAAGGCAGAAAGATTCATAAAACTTGCTGCTCAGAGAAAAAAGCTTGAAATTTCCGTCTGGGTAGATCGTCTGGAAGAACTGAAAGGAAAGCTTGATGCTCTTGACGAGAAAATACTTGTCAGCAGAAATGAATATGAAAATATCGGCAATGATATCCGACGTGAAGAAGAAAAGATCAGCGAAGGATATCGGCGAATGCAGGAAAGTACGGTGAAATCGGACGAACTGCGGCGCAAAATGATAGAAGAAGAACAGGAAGCCTCCGAAATGAAATCGGGCATAGCGGTGTTTGAAAACGATATAAAGCACTGCGAAGAAGCTGTTTCAGCGGCACGGAACAGTATAAAGAATTCCGGAAAACAAAGGCAGTCCCTGCTTGATGGAAAGCAGTCGGCAGAGAAAAAAGCCGAAGATCTGCGCCTGCGTCTTCAGGAACTCGAACGGGAAATAAAAGAGGCAGCCGAGGCTCTGGAAAAAGCCGAGGATGAAAGCCGTCAGCTTGGAGAAAACGTTGATAAAGCAGGCGGTGAAGTCAATGGTCTGTATATAAGGCAGAGTGAGTACCGATTCGCTGTTGAGTCCGCAAAAAAGGCGATAGCAGAGGAAAAATCACGTCTCACGGAAATACGTGGGGGCAGTGTTAATTTTGTAAAAAAGCTTGACGAATATCAGCTGCGCCTTGATGAGACTCTAAGCGAAAAAGAAAGAAATATCACTGAAAATCATGAAATAAAAAACAAACAGAACGGTCTGGAAATGCTGTACAAATCACGCAGAGAAAGTTTTGAACAGGCAAAAAACGAGTTTGAAAAGGTTCTGTACGAACTGAAAGAAAGACAGCAGAGAAGAAAGATCCTGGCAGATCTGGAAAACAATATGGACGGTTTTGCTGGAAGTGTAAAGCTTGTTCTGAAAGCCGGAAAGCAGGGCAGGATCGGAGGAATTCTGGGTACAGTTGCGCAGAATATCAGTGTGAAGCCTGAATATGCAGTGGCAGTGGAAACGGCTCTGGGCGGCGCAATGCAGAATATCATTGTAGAAAATGAGGAGACCGCCAAGCGCTGCATCCGTTTTCTCAAAGAACAGAGAGGCGGACGTGCAACATTTCTTCCGCTGACATCCGTAAACGGACGTGAACTCGGCGAACGTGGTCTTGAAGAATGTGAGGGATTTATCAGTACCGCCAGCCGCATAGTTGATTTTGACCCGAAATACAGCGGTATAATCAATTCGCTTCTGGGAAGGATCGCCGTGGCTGAGGATATTGATTCGGCAGCAGTCATTGCCAGAAAGTACGGATATCGTTTCAGAATAGTAACCCTTGACGGTCAGATCATCAATGCCGGAGGATCTTTTACAGGAGGTTCGGCACAGAGATCGGGCGGAATTATTACACGAAAAAATGAGATTGACACTCTTGATGCCGAAATTGAAAAACTGACCGTTCAGCGTGATTCTCTCAGGGAAAAGGCAGAGAAGATCAGGGCTGAATCGGAGAAGCGCCGGTATGATTCGGAGGCGGCAAAAGAGGAGCTTTCACGCAATGAAAATGATGCAGTACGCATCAGGGCTGAAATTTCCAGTCTGAATTCTCTTATTGAGCAGATGAAAGCGCAGTCTGAGAATTCTGAAAAGCTTGAGGATGATGCATTGCAGAAGATTGCAGCCTGTGAAAAGAGTGTAGCCGATTCGGAAAAAGCACTTCTGGAAACAGAAGATCTCATACGTCTTGCTGAAGAAAAATTAGCGAAAGGTCAGGGCGTTCGTGAGGAACTCCGTCTCAGGCGGGGTGAACTGTCAGAAAAGCTTTCGCAGCTGAAAATGCAGGGGATAGAACTTTCCGGAAATATCAAGAATCAGGAACTTGAAGCCGGACGTTTCCAGGAGGGACTTGATGAACTTGAACGTGAAAACAAGGGCTTTGAAGATGAAATAAACCGGCAGAATGATATTATAATCCACAAGCGGAGCGATATTGAAAAACTGAAAGAAGGTCTGACAGGATTCAAGGACAATACCGACGTATATCTGGAACAGATCAGACGTTATCAGGATATGCACACTGAGCAGAATCGTCTTGTGAACGAGATGACAAAGGGGCTTAAACAGTTCAATGAAGCCAAAGAAAAGCTGTCCGGAGAGATAACCAGGCTTGAAGAACGCCGGGACGCTGTTTGCCGGGACAATGATTACATTATAAAGCAGCTGCTTGAAGTCTATGAACTGACACGATCCGAGGCTGTCGGGCTGGCGGAAAAAATTGAAGATGCTGCAAAGGCTCAGAGAGAACTGGCGGATATCAAAAATAAGATACGTGCTCTCGGAAATGTCAATGTTGAGGCTATAGAAGAGTATAAAGAAGTTTCAGAGAGGTACAGGTTTATGTCGGAACAGATATCCGACGTGCAGAAGTCAAAGTCAGAGCTTGAAAATATAATTAGTAGTCTTACACAGGAAATGTGCCGTATTTTCTCCGAAAGTTTTGTGATAATCAATTCAAATTTCAAGGAGATCTTTACGGAGCTTTTCGGCGGCGGAAAAGCGGAGCTTATTCTTACCGAACCGGAAAACGTTCTTGAATCGGGAATAGAAATAAGTGTTGCGCCTCCGGGAAAGGTGATAAAGAATCTTATTTCTCTTTCAGGAGGAGAGCAGTCGTTTGTGGCTATCGCTATCTATTTTGCGATACTTAAACTTCGTCCTGCGCCGTTTTGTATTCTTGACGAGATCGACGCTGCCCTTGACGAGGTCAATGTAAGGAAGTATGCTCAGTATCTTAAAAAATTTACCGATACAACGCAGTTCGTCCTTGTGACCCACAGACGAAGCGCTATGGAAGAAGCGAATGTGCTCTATGGTGTGACTATGCAGGAGGACGGCATTTCAAAGCTCCTGAAAATGGAACAAGTAGATTTTCAGGACGACACAGCGTCTATTGAATAACCGGTGTCAATAACTTGAGAGAATCCGTTTCTTACGCTTATGTCAAATGGAAATTCCTCTATGGATATTCACTCTAATTCTTTTATTACACCTATAGGTGTAATAAAAGAATTAATAATGGGTTTCCAAAGGGGGGATTCCCCCTTTGGCAG
>UQXS01000170.1 GCA_900545125.1 uncultured Ruminococcus sp. | reverse complement strand
AATCGGGTATCAGAATGCAAATTCCTGTTTTTAAATTACGTTAGTGCGTATGGGGGTACACACTGTGTTTGCATTTCCTATAGTAAGGAAGATTCTGGCGATGTTACAGCTTACAAATGCTAAGCTTTTCGCAGTCTGCACTTTATGCGTATTCCTTGCGTTTACTTTGATCTATGCGGTAATTTATCTCATGACTGCACGGGTATACTATAAAATAGTAAAAACAACAAAGAACTAAACCAATACCGCACAAAGCACTTATACAGCTTTGTGCGGTATCTCAGAATTTAGTGATAAATCCCATAATATAGTTTACCATTTCTTCGGGTGATTCTTCCATTCCGCAGTCTGCCCATTTTTTTATAATATCTGATATAAGAGCCATTTTGCCTACTGCGCAGTATTTATCACGGATAGAAGAAGCTGTATTTTCTTTTTGTTCACGCTCCATTTTCTCATTGGTTTTCAGGAAAAATATCGACATATTCTGCATACAATATATATTATTTTTGTTTTTGCTGAATATTCTTTTATAGTCTCTGGATACCTGATAGATGTAATGAAACAGAAATTCACGCCATTTTCTTTCATCGTCAGAATACATTACCGGGCGGATCTCCTGTTCAAAAAACTGCATTCGTTCTTCAACAATTGAGTTTACAACATTTTCTATAGATTTGTAATTACGGTAGAAAGATGTTCTGGAGACATTGGCTTTTTTTACTAAATCCGTGACTGTAATATCTATATATGGCTTTTCTGACAGTAATTCAACGAGTGCATTTTCAATTTCTGTCTTTACGGAAAAGCGCTTTTTATCACTTTGAATTATCATGTTACATTTTCACCGCCTTTTGTACCATTTTATAAAAAGCTATTGACTTTACTTGCTAATTGAGCTATACTGAATGCTACATAATGTAACATTTAATATCTGTATTGTATCACAAAAAAAGCAGTTTGTCAAGAGAGGTTGAGAGAATGATTCGATTATTAAAGTATCTGAAAAAAAGAGAATGGCTGTTTGCTCTTTGTTCCGTTGTATTCATTGTAGCTCAGGTGTGGCTTGATTTGAAAATGCCGGATTATATGAACATTATAACACAGGCATCGCAGGGAGGAATAGATCCCGATACCGGAGTAAAATACGTTATGGGCGATATCTGGGTCAATGGCGGATTTATGCTGCTGTGTGCTCTTGGAAGTATGGCGTGTTCCGTTGTAACAAGCTTTTTTGTTGTAAGGATATCGGCAGATTTTTCTGCAAGACTTCGTGAAATACTTTATAAAAAAGTTCAGCGTTTTTCGATGTCTGAAATAAACAAATTCAGTACAGCTTCATTGATAACACGTTCTACCAATGATGTTCAGCAGATCCAGATGCTGATAGCCATGGGATTGCAGATGATAATAAAAGCACCGATTACCGCAGTGTGGGCAATCACCAAGATAGCCGGAAAACAGTGGCAATGGTCAGCAGCGGTAGCAGTTGCAGTTGCAGTTCTGCTTCTGGGAATAACTATAATCATGTCACTTGTGGTCAGAAAATTCAAAAAGCTTCAGCGGCTGACAGATAATCTTAATCAGGTTACACGTGAAAATTTAAGCGGAATCCGTGTTATACGTGCATACAATGCAGAAAAGTTTCAGGAAAACAAATTTGAACAGGTAAACGGAGAGTTTATAAAAACGAATCTGTTTGCCGGCAGAGTAATGGCGTTTATGAATCCGCTTATGTCACTTATAATGAACGGTATTTCACTGGCTATATACTGGATAGGAGCATATGTTATCAATTCCGCCGATCTTATGTCCGTGCAGGGACTGTTCGGTGATATGGTAGTATTTATGTCTTATGGAATGCAGATAATTGCTTCATTCATGATGCTTGCCATGATGTTTATGATAGCTCCACGTGCATTTGTTTCGGCAAACCGTATCAATGAAGTTCTTGATACGCATGAACTTATCAGCGAGGGCGGAGGCGTCGGAGAAACGGAAGAAAAAGGCACCGTAGAATTTAGAAACGTATCATTCCGCTATCCTGATGCCGGAGAAGATGTTCTCAGCGATATTTCTTTCAAGGCAGGAAAAGGGGAGACAGTTGCGTTTATAGGTTCTACCGGCTGTGGAAAATCAACAGTTATTAATCTGGTATCACGTTTTTACGACGTGACCGGAGGCGAAGTGCTTGTAGACGGTCATAATGTTCGTGAGTACCGCAAAAATGAACTTGCAGACAAGATAGGATATGTTTCACAGAAAGCAGTTCTTTTCAGCGGAGATATACGTTCAAATGTAGATTTTGGAAACAACGATGCAGACGACAGTGTTGTAAAAAAATCCATTGATATTGCACACTGCACTGAATTTGTAGAAGGTGAAAAGGGCGGAATAACAAGTCATGTAGCACAGAATGGTTCTAATTTTTCCGGAGGTCAGAAGCAAAGGCTTTCTATCGCCCGTGCTATTGCCAGAGAAGCAGAAATATACATTTTTGACGATACGTTTTCAGCACTGGACTACAAAACGGATCGTGAACTTCGTGCCGAATTGAAAAAGGAAATGAAAGATGCAACCTGTCTGATCGTTGCACAGCGTATCGGTACGATAATTGATGCAGATTTGATAATTGTTCTTGAAAACGGCAGGATTGTCGGTCACGGAACGCATGAGGAACTAATGAAAACGTGTTCCGCCTATCAGGAAATTGCATACAGTCAGTTAAGTGAGGAGGAATTAAAGAATGCCTAATCCAAGAATGAGAGGACCGATGCCATCTGTCGGACGGGTGGAAATGAAAAAATCACTGGGCGCATTGATGCAGTATTGCAGAAAATATCTTGGAATTATTATTTCCGCCCTCATATGTGCCGCAGTCAGCGCAGTGCTTGCTGTTATAGGACCTGATTACATATCACAGCTTACGGAGGTTATTACAGAGGGAATAAGCTTCACCGGTGTGGATATTGATCTGAACCGCATAAAGCATATTGCCTTTATACTTATCGGAATTTACGGAGCAAGTATGGTTCTGAGCTATGTACAGTCATTTGTGATGAATTATGTTTCGTGTAATGTCGGAAGAAAGATGCGTACTGATATAAGTCATAAGATAAACCGTATTCCGCTGAAATATTTTGATTCGCACAATTACGGCGATACTCTTTCATGTGTTACAAATGACGTTGATACTATTGCACAGTCCCTGAATATGAGTATAGGCGCTCTTGTTACAGCCACAGCAACGATCATCAGTTGTATTATTATGATGTTCGTTACAGAATGGCGCATGGCGCTTACGGCAATTGCAGCTTCGCTTGTAGGATTTATCGCTATGGGCACTATCATGGGGAAATCCCAGAAATACTTCAATTCCAGACAAATGAGCCTTGCGAAGGTAAACGGTCATGTAGAAGAATACTACGCCGGACAGAATATTGTCCGTGCATATAATTCTGAAGAAAAGGGATTGAAAGCGTTTCAGGCAGCAAACGAAGAACTTCGCAAAAATACGTTCAAAGCTGAGATCTTTTCAAGTCTTATGATGCCGCTTATGTCCTTTGTTGGCAATTTCGGATATGTTGCAGTATGTATCGTCGGCGCATCGCTTGCATTCAATAATACGATAAATTTCTCTGTTGTTGTAGCATTTATGATATACATTCGTCTGTTTACATCTCCGCTTGGTCAGATAGGTCAGGGATTTTCGGGTTTGCAGTCCGCAGCAGCGGCAAGCAGCCGTGTATCTAAATTTCTGGCAGAGGAAGAGCTGTCAGATGAATCATCAAAGAAAGCTGTCCTTACCGATGTAAAGGGCGATGTTGCATTTGAACATATAAACTTCGGATATGAGCCGGATAAAACGATAATTCATGATTTTTCCGCAAAAATAAAAGCGGGTCAGAAAACTGCCATTGTTGGTCCTACAGGTGCAGGAAAGACGACTATAGTAAATCTGCTCATGCGTTTTTACGAACTTAATAAGGGATCTATTACTGTTGATGGCACACCTCTTTCAGATATCACACGTGAGAATGTTCATGATATATTCGGCATGGTTTTACAGGATACCTGGCTTTTTGAGGGAACAGTCAGAGAAAATCTGACGTATGGAAAAACCGGAATATCTGATGAAAAACTCATGGATATCTGCTGTCAGTGCGGTCTTAAGCATTTTATAACGACTCTGCCGCACGGACTTGACACGGTTCTCAACGATAATGTCACAATTTCTGCCGGTCAGAAGCAGCTGCTTACCATTGCACGTGCTATGGCTGAAAACGCTCCCATGCTGATACTGGACGAAGCTACATCTTCTGTTGATACAAGAACAGAAATAAAGATTCAGAAAGCAATGGATGCTATTACAAAAGGCAGAACAAGTTTTGTTATCGCACATCGTTTGTCAACTATAAAAAATGCCGATATGATTCTTTATATGCGTGACGGAGACATAAAGGAAAGCGGAACGCATGATGAACTTCTCGCTAAAGGCGGATATTATGCCGAGCTTTACAATAGTCAATTTGTTCATGCATAACGCATTTCAGGAGGCTTCCGAGCCTCCTTTTTTATGCGGATTTGCTGTATTTCCCTTGATTTTTTACAGCTATTGTGATATAATTAAGGCAAAGAATAAAAATGGAGGCTCATATGATTTTAAGAAAAATAATTGCAGCCGCTGCTGCTGTTCCGCTGTGTATATCCTGCTTAAATACTCAGGTGTTTTCGGAATCAACAGAACCGGCGCTTCTTGATATTTCACAATTTACTGTAATGGACGAAAATCTCGTACATCTTGGTGCATCACACTTGAATGATGCATCTGTGCTTTTTGATGAACAGGATAAAGTTCCGGAATCTCCCTCAAATACCGCTGTTGATAAAGTGGTATTCGAGGGAACGGATAAATCGAAAAACTGGAAACCAAATCAGCAGGCGGAGTACGGTGAAGATTCATTTTATATTGATCTCGGAGCAAATTATATTATAACCGGAATATGCTATCTCGATACAAATGGCGTTAATCAGTGGAAAGTTGAAAGCGG
>UQXS01000169.1 GCA_900545125.1 uncultured Ruminococcus sp. | reverse complement strand
GGAACTGGGGAGAAACGGCGGAAATCCGAACCGTGTTCTTTTTCATGGGATACGTCTGTGCATGATGCTTAGCCTGACTGTTTCGGCGGCTGTTTTTTTCTTTGCCGAGCCTATAAGCAGCCGATTTTTCAGTGGTGCGGATATGGCAGCGGCTATCAGGTTTATGCCGGTCGCACTTGTATCTGGAGCTGTTTCCTCCTGTTTCAAGGGATATTTTAATGCAGGTCGGAAATCCTCAATAACTGCCGCAGGAGATGTTCTGGAATTTACCGTAAAATCTGCCGTGATAATTTTTTCCACACTTGCCGCTTCGTCTCCGACAGAGGGAACTGTCTGTGAGATAATGATATCAGGAATTATTGCAGGAAATCTTTCTTCACTGATATTTTTTCTTATTGCTTTTGCAGGAAATCACGGTCACTACAGCGGACGTGGAACTCTTGGTTTTCGGGAATATGCGGCATTTGCCTTTCCGATAATGGGCGGAGGGATACTTACAGCATCACTTAGCAGTGCAAATGATGCGCTGATCCCAATGTGTCTGCGCCAGAGCGGCAATTCCGTTGCGGAGGCGTTCAGTAATTTCGGAATTTTTGAAGCAATTGTCATTCCAACGCTATTTTTTCCATCAGTGGTGCTTTGTTCCATGTCGGGAATAATAGTCAGTGAAACGGCAAGAGCATCGGCAGCCGGAAATCAGGAACGCATAAAGTTGTTTTCCGAACGTCTTACACGCTGGACACTGATGTTTTCGATCTTTGCCGCTGCTGTTCTGATGCGGTTCGGCAGACCGATAGGCGAACTGCTCGGAGGAGGGGAGACAGCCGGAAAAATGATCTCTGTCATTGCGCCGGTAGTGCCGTTCATTTATATGGAGATAGTTCTTGAAGCAATGATAAAAGGAATGGGACTTCAGGCGTTTTCATCCCTTAACTATCTGGCGGAATATGCGGTGCGGATAACGATAGTGCTGATATTTGTGCCAAGGATAGGTTTCTACGGGATCGCCGCTTCGTATTATGCAAGCAATGTTCTGGGAAACTGTTCACGTTTTGTAAAGCTTCTGCGGACGACAAAAATGAAGTTCAGACCGATGCAAATGGCAGCCGTGCCGATCTTGTATGCATATATGACAATGTGTCCGGCTCAGATACTTATGCGGCTTACAGGAATGGAGGGGAAAAGTATTCCGGAAATGGTGATTTATACTGTCGTCTGGGGAACAGGATATTTTACTGTATTCACGCTTCTTGGCGGAATCGGGATTTCTGACAGAAAAACATCTTTAAAATTTGTTGAAAATGCACAATAAAATATCTTTACAATAATGAGAAATGTAGAAAAGTTGGATTAAGTATTGCAATTTGTTCAAAAAAGCGCTATAATTATCGAGAACAGTGGTGTAAAATGCCGACACTGTAAAGGCAATATCTAATGAAGTACGTCAATTGTCTTTGTATCTTCTGACAAAAACTATTGCCTGAAACTATTAATTGAGGAGAATATAAAATGGATAAGTGTATTACCAATAAAATAAGAAATATTGCTTTTGCAGGACATAACGGTTCGGGAAAAACATCCCTCGCCGAGGCTGTTCTCTACAAGGCAGGAGCTTCAGATCGCCTCGGAAAGACGGCTGATGGTACTACCGTATGCGATTATGATCCGGAAGAGATCAGAAGAAAAATTTCTATAGGAACATCCCTTGCTTCCTTTAAATATAATGACTGCTGCGTTAATATTCTTGATACGCCTGGACTTTTTGATTTCGCTGCTGAAATGATCGAGGGAATTCGTGCGGCAGATACTGTAATGATTACGGTCTCGGCTAAATCCGGTGTTAAGATCGGCGCAAGAAAAGCTTATGACGAAGCTGTAAAGCAGGGAAAGTCAAAGATGTTTGTTGTTACAAAGATCGACGACAAAGATGCTAATTTCTTTAATGTCCTCACGGAATTAAAGACGGTTTTCGGTCCTACAGTATGCCCGGTCGTTGTTCCGGTTATCGGAAACGGACAGATTGTGGAATATGTAAATCTTATTGAAATGAAAGCATATAAATATGACGGAAAGGGCAATCCGGTTGAGACCGAAATGCCTGGTTCTGAGATATCCGAAAAAATGGAATACCGTATAGACGGACTTTTGGCTGCCGTATCCGAGGCAGTTGCCGAAACATCGGATGAGCTTATGGAGAAGTTCTTTGAGGGTACTCCGTTTACGCAGAAGGAGCTTATTGACGGAATCCACGCCGGAATGAACAAGGGAATAATCACACCTGTTGTATGCACATCTGCTGCCGATCTTTCCGGAATTGATATGCTTCTTAAAGAAATTGAACTGCTGCTTCCGGCACCTGATGAAGTTTACCCGGCAGAAGCATATACGCCTGCAAAGGACGTTATAGAGATAGAATGTGACACCGAAGCGCCTCTTTCGGCATACGTTTTCAAGACGGTTGCCGATCCCTTTGTGGGCAAAATGTCAATGATACGTGTTATGTCCGGAAAACTTTCGGCAAACAGCGATGTTGTGAATTCTGCAACAGGAAATGCCGAAAAGATCGGCAAGCTTTATAAGCTCTGCGGCAAAAAACAGACGGAAGTAAGCAGTGCTTTTGCAGGTGAAATCGTAGTGGCTTCAAAGATCTCCGCAAATACGGGTGATACGCTTTCGGATGTTTCAAGAATTGTTGAATTTGCTCCTATGGAGTTCCCGGTAACGTGCTATTCTATGGCAGTAAAGGCAAAGGCTCAGGGTGAAGAAGCAAAGGTCTCTGCCGGAATCCAGCGACTTACAGAGGAAGATCCTACACTCACATATATTCAGGATGAAAATACAAAGGAGCAGATACTCAGCGGTCTCGGCGAGCAGCACCTTGAAGTTGCAGCAGCTAAACTCAGCGGAAAATTCGGCGTTAATGTTAATCTTTCCGTCCCGAAGATCGCATATAAGGAAACTATCCGAAAGAAAGTCAGGGTTGAGGGAAAACACAAGAAGCAGTCAGGCGGACATGGTCAGTACGGTCATGTATGGATCGAATTTGAACCTTGCGTAAGCGATACGCTTGTGTTTGAAGAGCGTGTGTTCGGCGGAGCAGTTCCGAAGAATTACTTCCCTGCTGTTCAGAAGGGACTGGAGGAATCCGTAAAGAAAGGCGTTCTTGCAGGATGTCCTGTTGTCGGACTTAAAGCAATTCTTGTGGACGGCTCATATCACCCTGTTGATTCTTCGGAAATGGCGTTCAAAACGGCCGCTTCCATTGCATATAAGGAGGGACTCCGTCAGGCTGATCCCGTAATGCTTGAACCTATCGGCGAGCTTAAAGTAACAGCTCCCGACGAGAATACCGGAGATATTATGGGCGAACTCAACAAGAGAAGAGGCAGAGTTCTTGGAATGGAGCCTGTTTCTCACGGAGTTACAACAATTCAGGCAGAAGTTCCGGTACGTGAGATGCACGACTTTGCAATGTATCTCCGTCAGACAACACGTGGTCTGGGAAGCTTTACTTTTGATTTCATCAGATACGAGCAGCTCCCTGCAAATCTTCTGGCTGAGGTCATCTCTGCCGTTAATTCAGAGGCTTAATCTGTGATTATTTGCTGCTGGATCCCTGTGTAAAGCGGATTCAGCAGCATAAAAAATTTTTTTGAAAAAATTTTCAAAAAAGGGTTGACAAATCAAAGAAGCTGTGATATAATATAATAGTCGTCAGGGATGAAAGCCTGATGAACGAAATAGTGGGGGTTTAGCTCAGCTGGGAGAGCATCTGCCTTACAAGCAGAGGGTCACAGGTTCGAGCCCTGTAGTCCCCACCATTGGCCCGGTAGTTCAGTTGGTTAGAACGCTAGCCTGTCACGCTAGAGGTCGTGAGTTCGAGCCTCATCCGGGTCGCCATTTGCCTCTGTAGCTCAGTCGGTAGAGCAGGGGACTGAAAATCCCCGTGTCGTTGGTTCGATTCCGACCGGAGGCACCATTTTGCGGGCATAGCTCATTTGGTAGAGCGCCACCTTGCCAAGGTGGAGGTAGCGAGTTCGAATCTCGTTGCCCGCTCCATTTTTTTGGCGCCATAGCCAAGTGGTAAGGCATGGGACTGCAAATCCTTGACCCCCGGTTCAAATCCGGGTGGCGCCTCCAAAAAGAAACACCAGCCAGTCGGCTGGTGTTTCTTTTTGCAGACACCGATGGCGAAGATCGAAAACCGAGAGCGGAAGCCCAGACGTCGCGGACTGCATGTTGCTCGCGGCGATTTTTCATGCTCCGCATCCCAAAATCATCGTGCATTCATCTGCTGCACCTTCTTTCCAAACCGAGCCTGCTCCGTTGGGCTTCGATCAGCTGATTGCCGGTGTCAGCCCGGATACTGCACGGCTGCCTGCATGAAAAACTGCGCACCCGACGGTGCGCAGTTTTTAAAGGAATGAAAATCGTGTGGTCTTGGCAGAGACATATGAAAAGCGAATGTTTCTCATAAATCACATGACAAAAACGGATGGATGGACTATGGACAAGAATCTGCCAAAATACGCCGCCTTCGTCAAAACGGTCGAGACCGGCAGCTTCACCCGCGCGGCCGCGCTGCTGCACTATTCGCAGTCGGGCGTCAGCCGCATGATCGCGGATCTGGAGCAGGAGTGGGGCGTGACGCTGCTTGAGCGCGGCAAGGCCACGCTCTGCGTGCAGAGAGAGGCCGTGAGCGCAGAGATCGAAGCACATTTGAAATCTGACGGCGTAACGCTCGCTCCCTATGACGACATCTACCGCCTCGTCGCGGCGCTGCCCACGGGCACCCGCGTACTGCTCGACGGCGAGCGCGCCAACTACCGCATCACGCAGAGCGTTGGCACAGGCGTGGAGACGATCGACCGTCCCAGCCCCATTCAGCTCATGAAGGCGATGAAGCACCCTGCCGAGCAGGAGAATGAGCGCATCGCCCACATCCGCGACGGCGTGGCCGTCACGCGCTTCATCTACTGGCTCAAGCACACGATCGGCAAGGAGACCATCACGGAGATGAGCGCCGCGAAAAAGCTGGAGAGCCTGCGCGCCG
>UQXS01000168.1 GCA_900545125.1 uncultured Ruminococcus sp. | reverse complement strand
CGCCGATCGTGGCATGAATTTCTTTGCTGTCGATTCCCACGAGATCAAGACCGTCATGGACGGAATCGCCCTTGTATGCCTGCGTTACCTTGAATTTTCCCATGTATGGACTGTTCATTTTATTTTTCCTCCTCTTTTTTTGCGTGCTGTGTTCCGAAATAGAACGCAATAACGGTTGTAAAAACGGTCAGGAACTGATCTGGCGAAACATTTCCTTTCAGTGTCTGAACGGCGAAAACTGCTGTCATAACGAGCGTTACAATTGATTTTACGTCGATAAGCTTTGCAAGTTTATTTTTCATGCTGACTGCTCCTTTCAATATCTTCTATTCTATGATTGATGACCTTGATCTGCTCTTCGATAACAGGCATTCTATGAGCGAAATTGTTGTGTTCCGCTACTCTGATTTCAAGCTGCTGAATTCTGTAATTCGTCATTTTTGAACTGATTATAATTCCGCCCAGACTTCCGCCCAGAGTCCCTGCGAGTGACAGAAGAGCTATAATTATTTCTGTCATAGCGCACCTCCTTTCACTAATAGTACGAAAAATGGCAATATACAATGAAAAAACATTGTATAAAAAATGATTTATTGATAAAGTGTGTACTATAGTATCCTTTTTTATTGATATCAAAGTACTATATTGCATAATATCAACATATAAATCACAAAACTGCACTAAAAAGATATTATTATTCCTTGACATAAGGTGATTTTTTTTGTATAATATTAATAATATCATCAATATGGAAGGTTTTCTTACAAATAAAGGAGGATTATTATGAGAAAAAAAATTCGTGCTGTTATCACGGCACTGCTCATCTGTGTTTCATGTGTTTTCGGAACTGTCATAAACCCTGATGCAATTCTCGAACCAACAGATGCCGCCGCTGTTTCAGCCGACTACCCGATGCAGCTTATGAATCTTGCATCAAAAGACAATTCAAAGGTACTGGCTGAAAGCGGAATTACCGATAATTCGGCTCTTTCTATGACATCTCCTGGCAGCGATCTTTCTCCGTCATGGCGATTTGACCGTGTAGGCAGCGACTCCAACGGTACTTTTTTTAAATTGACAAATGCACAGTCCGGACGTCTCCTTACTCCTAAGGGATACAGTGTTTCTTCCGGAAACAGCGTCGTTGTATACGGCAGCGAATCGGCAAAATCTCAGCATTGGTACGTTATTCCGGTGAAAAACGACCGTCTGGGCAATGGACTTTACTACAAGATCGTGAACTATTCTGATACTTCACTTGCACTCACGCAGGGCGGAAATAATATCACTCTGAGTTCCTATACCGGAGCGGACAATCAGCTCTGGCTGCTGAATTCCGACGGATTACAGGGATTTGCCGGCTATTGTTCCAATGATAATACAGGCAGTATCAAGGCAGGAGATATAGGCGGTCTTTTCGGAGAACTTGTCGAGGTATCAACATTCAGCGACCTCAAAAAATATGCCGAATCCGATACCCCATATACAATTATAGTAAATAAGAATATCAGCGTGAACACTCTCCAGCAGGATTCGCAGAATCATCTTTACTGCCCGGACGGACGTATCTATGTCCGCAGCAACAAAACCATCATCGGCAGCTACGGAAATCATACGCTTTACAATGTTCAGTTCTGCACCTCTTCCAATAAGGGTGTGGGAAACAACATAATCATCAAGAACTTTGATATGCAGCATGATGCAAAATCAAACGGCAATGATTCAATCGTCGTTTACTTTGGTTCGGGTGAAAATCTCTGGGTAGATCACGTCACATTTACCGGCCATTCTGATTATAATACTCTTGGCGAAGGTACCCCTGACTGGGATAAATTCCTTGCCTGCTGTTATGATGCCGACTACTGCACCGTTTCCGACTGTTATTTCGGGCTTCATGAATACGGTCTTATTCTCGGATATCCCGATGACACCGAGGATTCCTACAAGAACAAGAATAACTTCCCGAGAATGTCGATCATAAGCAGCAGATTCAAGGACACACTTACAAGAGGTCCCGGACTTATGCGGTACGGATATTTTCATTCCATGAATAACTATGTCTACAATTTCAGTATGGCTTATACGGTTCACAGCGACTGCAAGCTTTTTGCCGAAAACTGTTACTACGACGGCGCATCTACTAACGGAAACGTCGTCTGCGACTGGAACTCCGTTACACATCCCGGTGCATTTGCCGATTCAGGCTCAAAAGGCGTAAATTGCAGACGTCTTGGCATTGAGGGACAGGCAAAGGTCTGCACGTGGAGACCATCCTCAAATTATAAATATGTCTCGATTTCGGCTGACAAGGCAAAGGATTACTGCTCGTCATACAGCGGATGTCAGTCATCATCCGGAAATATGATGTATCTCCGTTTCGGCACAAAGGGTGTTCCGAGTGCAGGATATACGGAAGCTCCCAGTGAACCGCCTGCATCCGTGCCTGCATCTTTCCCGGACGGCTCGTTCTACAGATTCAAAAATGTTAATTCCGGACTTTATATGCTGACAGAATCAGCTGAAAACGGTTCTAACGTTCATCAGTCAGAACCGTATGATGATGCCATATTCGATGTATGGAAACTTATCGACGCAGGTGACGGCTACTATTATATCGCCACAGCTCTCGGAGACGGTGCTTCATATATGCTTGACGTTGAGGGAAAAAAGACTGCAAACGGCACAAATATTGATCTCTATAAATACAACGGTGGTACAAATCAGCAGTTTATGTTCACTAAAAATTCCGACGGCTCATACAAGATACTGACACGTATTTCCGGCGGAAAGTCAGCTGTTGAAGTCGCCGATGCATCCAAGGAAAGCGGAGCTAACGTCCAGCAGTGGGAGATCAATGGTGTAAATTGTCAGGATTGGATTCTGGAAGAGGCATCAGACCCCGGTGCTGTTATGGATACAACAGTTCTCTACGAGTTTGAAAACGTAAACAGCGGACTTGTTATGGATATTGCAGGAGGAAAAATGAGTTCCGGCACTAACGTTCAGCAGTGGGGAGCAAGCGGTTCTGATTTTCAGAGATGGATTCTTGAACCTTGTCCCGGTTGGGAAACATATTATTATATTCGCTCTGCATCCGATAACAATTACGCTCTCCGTGTTGACGGAAGCGAAAACGGCGGAAATATCAGCATTGACAAATTCAACGCAGACAGCAGCGAAATGAAATTCAAATTCAGCAAAAATCTTGACGGCACATATTATATCATGACTGCTGCATCATATTATAACTGCTATGTTGAAGTTGCTGCGGCATCAAAGGAAAGCGGCGCAAACGTCCAGCAGTGGGAAGATACAGGAAGCGACTGCCAGAAATGGAGTGCTCAGACTATGACCACCACCACAGCAACTACTACCACTACAACCACCACTACAACTACTACCACAACAATTCCGCCTGTAGTTCCGGGAGATGTAAATTCCGACGGCACAGTAAGTATCGCCGATGCCGTACTTTTGCAGAAGTATATTTTAAGAATGGAAGATCTTACGCCCAAACAGGCTGAATCTGCCGATCTTTGCAGGGACGGCGTACTTGACGCATTTGACATGGTACTTATAAGACGTCTGATAATCAAATAAAAATAAAAGGCTGCTGCATTCTACAACAAATGCAGCAGCTTAAATTATTTTTTAGCGGCGATAATTCCCCCGGTTTTATAGATGCTGTCCGCCGGAATAACTCCCCTTACGCAGCTTGTGGGATATATATTTGAATTCCTGCCGACAATAGTTCCGGGATTAAGGACACTGTTGCATCCAACCTCAACGAAATCGCCGAGCATTGCACCAATCTTTTTGATTCCTGTTTCAATCGTTTCATTGCCGTTTTTGATAACAACATTGGTCTTGTCAGATTTTACGTTGGATGTTATAGATCCTGCCCCCATATGCGATTTGTAGCCTAAAATGCTGTCTCCGACATAGTTGTAGTGAGGAGTCTGGACATTATCAAAAATAATTACATTTTTTAGTTCGGCTGAATTTCCGATCACGCAGTTTTCTCCTATCAGAGCGCTTCCACGAATAAATGCACAGTGGCGGATTTCAGTTCCTGCGCCGATAATGCACGGAGCACCGATATATGCACTGGGAAAAACTCTGGCAGTTTTGTGAATCCATACGTTTTCGGACGGATTATCATATTGTTCCGGATCAAGGCGTCTGCCAAGATCAACAATCATGCCGGATATTCCTTTAAGAGCTTCCCACGGATACGTAAACATTCTGAGATAATCGTTAGCGGCAGTGTGCGAGAGATCGTAAAGATCAGTAATTTTAACATTGTTCATTGTTGCAGTTCATCTCCAAATATTATAATATACATTTAATTATACTATATATATAGATGATTGTCAAGAAAAATACATAAAATGACACAAATCCCGAAATAACCTTTACATTTTTTTCATAATATGGTAAAATAAAAACAACCTCAAAAAACGGGTGTGAATAAATGAAAGCAAAGATAAAAAATTTTTTTAAAAGTCCGACACTTGTACTGATCCTTTTTTTAACAGCCATGCTTGCGGTGCTCTGGGCTTATGGTTCTGGCAGGAAAAACAATTATCCTGGCGGCGATGTCCGGAATGAAATAACGAAAACAACAACTTCCGCTGCTTTGACGACAGTTCCTGCGACTACAAAAATGACGGCAGTATCAACGAAAACGACCGTCACTTCAACGGCAACGACAACTGTAACAACAACTTCCACAACTTCATCCACAACGCAGACGACCACAACAGAACCGGAGAAAGAAACAGAACCTGATGATTACGTTCCCGGTCAGCCGTTATCGCCGTATCTGTATGCCGGAGTCTCTCCGAACAGCGCTTTTTATCAGGAGCGCATGGCAGTTGCAGGTGATTCCATTGCCACAGGATTCAACCTCTATGGTTATATCCCATATGAACATAATATAGCCAAGGAATCTGTAGGACTGTGGAATTATGCGGGAAATACTTTTAATTTTGGCTGCGGAGATATGGGTATGGTGGATTCGGTCGCATATATGAAGCCAAGCCTGCTGTATATATCAATGGGCATGAACGATCTCCCGAATTGTGATCCGGACGGATTTGCTGC
>UQXS01000167.1 GCA_900545125.1 uncultured Ruminococcus sp. | reverse complement strand
TATATAAAATGTGGCTGTGGATAATATGCGCTCTGGGACTTATTTTCAGTATGGTATTTGTAAGCGATTTCTTCGATATATCGGCAATGTCGCCCAGATGTGTGCTTCTCTGCATTACATTTTCAATTATTGCTGAACCGTTTATGCGCTATCTGACTATGGGTATAGATATGATGCAAAGGCTTTTTGTAAAAGATAAAAAAGGAGAGAATTTATGACTATATATGAATTAAGCAGCGGTATCTCTTCGGGAATGTTTGACAGTCAGCTAAAAATGCTGTATGGTTCTTCTGAAAGGAACGTTCTCAGGAACAGAGCACGGTATCTTTCGGCAGCGGAAAGATTCTCTCGGCTTTACCCTGAATGTACCGATGCACGTGTTTTTTCAGCCGGTGGAAGAGCTGAGATCGGCGGAAATCACACGGATCATCAGCATGGAAATGTTCTTGCCGCTGCAATTGATGCGGATATGACAGCAATCGCAGAACTGAACGGAAGCAATGAAATACGCATTGCTTCGGAGGGATTCGGCTCGTTTACCGTAAATATATCTGATATGACCGTCATAGAGAAGGGGACTTCTGCGGCTCTTGTAAAGGGAATCATCTATGGTCTCAGGAAAAAGGGGATAGAAACAGGAGGCCTTAATGTATTTATTTCCTCAGAAATACCTGTGGGTGGCGGACTTGCTTCGTCGTCAGCCTTTGAGATACTGATTGCGACAATTATCGACGGTTTTTTTGGAAGTGAAAATCTTAATCCCAATGAGATCGCAGAAGTGTGCCATAGTGCAGAAAATGATTTTTACGGCAAAAACTGCGGAATTATGGATCAGGTCGTATGCGCATCCGGTGGATTTATACTGGCTGATCTTGTAGATCCGTCTGCTCCGCTGATTAAAAAGATAGGTTTTGATTTCGGCAAATCAGGGTATTCACTGTGCGTTACGAATACCAGCAGAAGTCATGCAGGACTTGACGCTGAGTACGATGCTGTTTGCTCAGAAATGAAACATATAGCTCGGGAAATGGGGTACAGCGTACTTGCAGAAGCGGATGAGGAAGCTTTTTTTGATAATATTGCAGGTTTGCGTCAAAAATGCAGTGATCGGGAAATTCTGCGTGCTGCTCATTTCTTTGGCGAGACAAAACGTGCCGTTCAGGAGGCAGAATCGCTGGAAAACGGCGATACAGAGAGCTTTTTTGGTCTTGTTAATGAATCAGGGGATTCGTCGGCTGAACTTTTGCAGAATCTTTGTCCCACAAACTGCGGTATGCATCAGGAAATACCTGTAGCCATAATGCTAAGCAAAAGATTTCTGGAAGGAAGCGGGGCAGTCAAGGTTCACGGAGGCGGATTCGGAGGCTCGATAATGGCGTTTGTGCCGAATTATAGGTCGGAATCCTATGTACGTCTTATGAATGATATCTTCGGAGAAGGTTCATGCCGTAAACTGAATATCCGTCCGGTAGGAGGATATGAGATGAAATAATGCGAATTTAAGTTAAAACAAAAAAATATATTGAAAGCTATTGACAATAGTTCCATTTCGTGATATAATAATAAAGTCGTAAGGCAAATGAAAAATATATCGCGGTGTGGAGCAGCTAGGTAGCTCGTCGGGCTCATAACCCGAAGGTCGTTGGTTCAAATCCAGCCGCCGCAACCAGAAATTAGCACTATGTAAGTTTGGGAAATGGCAGCCCGTAACTTTTGCATAGTGCTATTATTTTTGCCTGTATTTCGGGAATAACTAATGTGATGACAATTGATTTGATTCAGGCGATAACTGTTTACAATGCGTTTTTTAGGATTATATTGCGAGCGGTTATTTTTTTGATTATACGCCTAAAAAACGTTGCTGGCAGCAACCGGGCAGCAACGCGAAAAATTTTTCGCTATATATCGCCAAGAATCAGGCAGTGCCACGGAGTGGTATTGAGTGACTTCAAGATATTTTGTTAACCTCTGTTAACGAAATTAATGCTTGACGGCGTATCCATGGCGATGTATAATATTGATAGTAAAGAAAAGCACCCCGAAGGGTGCTTTAAATCAATTATTCTTATCATCTTCACAAGGGAGATTAATGACCTCACGAGCGGTCTCCTCTGTGCCATCTTTTCCCTTGATTGTTACGTTCAGAGTAGTGCTGTTATCAGTTGTAACATTCGCTGCAACGCCTAACTGATCAAGCTGAGCAACGGATGCTACACCGAGCTTGGTGTTATAGGCTCTTTCAGCTTCTGCCATGCGTCTGAGTCTACCTAAAACTGCAATTACATTCTCGCGCTCGGCATCAGATTCAATAATAATATTGATTTCACAGCTGTTGTTTAAGAAGAGAGTTGGGTTCTCAGCGAACTGTTTGCCGCTTACCACCTGGCGTCTATAGTACGGACGCTGTTGATAAATGGACAACACCCTCTGTCTTAACTCCGGAGACATGAAACTGATAATATGCATATCTATTTCGTCCAGAGGGTAAGTTGGGATTCCCAATGATCCGTCAGGATGTATTACAATTCTTGTCCACGGCTTAGGGGCATCGGGATTGAAGTAATTACGAGTCTGCGTTGGGGCACAAACTATGCAATCGCCCATCGTGTATTCAGGGGTATAGAGCGGCTGGTGCTCAGCCACCGGCTCCTTGTACAGATCTGACAGAGAAATGGCTTTATCTGCCATTATCTCATCGAAGAGCTCAAGGCATTCAAACCCTTCGCTCATTTCATGTACTACCGTATCAATCATCATCTCTACGGGCTTTCCGATAAGGTCGAGTCCGTATTTATCGAAAATATGGTTACAGTGTAATTTGAAGCGATTAAGTTCGCTTTTACTCTGTGAAAACATCTTGCCTGTACGGAAATTTACGCTGTTCAGCATTAAGTGAAAGTGAATCGTATCCGTATCTATATGCATAGTTACCAGTACTTGATAACCTTGAATGTAGTAGTATTGAGCAATCTCCTGTCCCATCTCCATGTACTGCTCATGACTGAGTTTGCTTCCGGCAGGAGACGGGACTATGGTTATCTGACGGAACTGTCTGCCGGCAGTCTTCTGGTTAGTTACCTTGACCAACTGAAACTCATCAAGATAGTTGTTGGTGACGAAGCCGAGGCCGGCGACATATTTGCCGCCGTCTGTCTTCAGATAATCAGTTAGGTAAACAAGAAGGTTGTTCGTGTCAAATACTGTTCTGCCATTCACATTAACATCCTTAAGAAATGCCATTACAACTCACCACCTTCGTGTTGGGCTTTAAAGTCGGTAAGCTCCTTACTCACTGCTACGAAAGCCTTTGAGATATCGCAAAGTTTAGCGTAGAAATTAGTGTACTTATCCTCTGAGAGTATACCGTCACGCATTGCTGCTTTGAACTGGTCATTAAGCTCGATAAGTGAGCAGGATATGTAGTTGGACTTATCGAGTATTATAATGCCTTTGTCCGAAAAGGTGCGCTGTTTTACGAGGGTTGTCTTGTCAGTGTTAGCGATTTCGGCAAGACGAGTAAGTTTTTCGTCCTCGTCGCCGTACATCTTCATCTGAAAAGTTTTATAATCTGCCATAGCTTTATTCTCCTTTATAATAGTATTAGGTGGGTAGCGGTACTGTCCGTACCGCTCGGAATCTTGCTCGATTGGTCATTACATCATTACCCATAATCCAGTCATCTCGTGGCTTGAAGCCATTATCTTTATAATTCATTTACTTAATCCTCCTTACTGTCGTCAGGTGCGTTGAACTCATCTGAGGTCTTGAGTCTCAAGCCTTTGAAGCCCCAGACTCTCTTCTGACGAGGACCGACTTTCTTGTAGTCGATGTTGGGATTGAAAGCAAGTACGCTTTCTTTGAATTCCGCCTTATCTACCGCATCGAGAGCGTTCTCGATACACCACAACTTATACGCCTCGTAAAGAGATGCAGCAGATACTGAGCCATTTTCATCAACAACGGTGCGATCTTCTAAGAAACCGTCAACTGAGTGGAGAGCGGCGATACGGCTTTCAAGATACGCCTTAGCCTTCGGCGACATTTTGAAATCGTAACCCGACTCCACGAAGCCTTTCAACGTTCTGGCTGCCAAGGAAAACACAACATCACGTTCCTGCTCAAGCTTCTGGAGAAGCTCTTTATCCTGTTCTTCCGGAGGAATACTGTACTCAAACGGGATGAACACCATGCGGCGATACAAAGCCAAATCCGGATTCTTGTATGTGTAAGGTTTGTTGGATGCGAAGAACAGCTTAGAAGTCGGAACAAACTGCACCGGGTTTTCACGGAGAGCTCTTGCGCTGATACGTTCGCCGGCGACGATCGATTTGAACATCTGTTCGTTATCCATTGCTTTTGAACTGTTATCGTAGGAGATATTCAGCTTTTTTCCGAGGAGCTGGATCACGAAATAACCGCTTCCCAGTTGCTGGAAATTTATGTTGGAGATGAGCTCCGGAGATACGGCAGTTGCAAGAAAGTCCAGGAGAGTGGATTTTCCGCCGTCAGTTTCGCCGAATAAAAACACCGCTTTCTTCACTTTTGTTAGTGAAGAGATTCCGAAGCCCAGGGAAATAAGGATGCACTGAAGATTCTCGATTCCAGCTGATGCCTTGATGAATTTCATGAAGACCGGACAGTCTTTCTCGGAACAGCGTTCTATGTAGTTAACATTGAGGACGTAGTCGAATATCCATTTACTGCGATCCGTGGTGAAGTCTCCGGTGAGGATGTTGAGAACGCCGTTTTTGAAATTTATCAGATATTCCTGCGCCATATTCGCCGACTCAAGGCTGAACTGAAGAGAAACGTCCTCGGCGAGACGCTTAGCGACCTCAGCGATAACTCTGCTTCCGACTTCGTATCTATCATTGGGATCAATTAAGTTGCGTATAACCTTGATTAAATCGACACGACTGATTTTCTGCCAGTGCGTCTTGACGTTGATATATGCCGTTTCGCCATCAAATTTGATGATTCTAAGGCGGCCTATATCTCTGGTCAGTTGAGTCGATACGTCTTTTTCAGTAATACTTATCAATGTAATACCGGCAAGAAATGCCGTAATTAAAAATGCTATTGCAGCCATAATATTTCCTTTCCGGC
>UQXS01000166.1 GCA_900545125.1 uncultured Ruminococcus sp. | reverse complement strand
CTGCGTCCATATAGTATTGTAATTGTGTAAAGGAGGCTGTTGCTTTTTTGTAACTCTTTTGTTCTTGACAGAAATTACAATATCGGATATTCCTGTTTTGAGAACGATTCCGAAATCGTTGAACAGGTTGCCAGGGTCTTTCCGCTGTTTTTCATACTGGTGGCGGCGCTTGTCTGCATGACTACCATGAGCCGCATGGTAGAGGAACAGCGCACGCAGATAGGCGTTTTCAAGGCGATAGGATATTCGGACAGAGCCATAACCGGACGGTATCTATTTTATTCCGGAAGCGCTGCGCTTACAGGATGCGTTATCGGATATACGGCAGGAATTTTCTTGTTCCCCGGAGTTATATGGATGACGTATAAATTGCTGTATATATCCATACCGATGAAATTTGTCTTTGACCCTGTACTTGCAGTCGGAGCAGCCGGAGTTTCCATGCTGTGTTCCATGGTAGTTACATGGATTTCATGCCGCCGTGAACTTACGGGAACAAGCGCATCACTCATGCGTCCAAGATCGCCGAAAGCCGGAAAAAGGGTCATTCTGGAGTATGTTCCTTTTATATGGAACCATATGAAATTTCTTCATAAAGTATCGGTAAGAAATATTTTCCGATATAAAAAGCGTTTTCTTATGATGATACTCGGCATAAGCGGCTGTACCGCACTGCTTCTGACAGGTTTCGGTCTGAAAGATTCTGTTTCAAGATTTGCGGATATGCAGTATGGCGATATTATTACTGCTGATGCACAGGCAGCATTTAACGTAAACGATGACGGAAGTGTTCCGGATAAAATAACAGAGAATCTGAACAGCAGTACCAGCGGATATGTATTAATCCACAGTTCAAACTGGGATCTTATCCATGACGACGGTGTAAAGAGCATTTCCCTTGTAGTGCCCGAAAGCTTTGAGAAAATGCAGAAGTTCATGAATTTCAGGGATCTTGACGGCGGTAATGTGAAGATGCCGGAAATCAACGAAGCAATTGTCAGCAACAGCATTCAGAAGCGATACGGTGCAGATATAGGTGATACCATAACACTGCGCAGCGAAAATCTTCATGAAATAAAAGTCAGGGTGGCAGGAGTTTTTGAAAATCATGTTTACAATTATGTTTTCATTAATCCGGAAACTATCAAATCGCAGACGGGATCGCCTGTTGTATATAACGGCGCATACCTTAATTTCATAGACGACGGCAAACAAAATTACTTCACTGCTTTGTCCAGGACGCCGGGGATAACATCGGTTCTGCTTTTTGAAGATCTTAAAACACGTATGGCAAATATGATGAACAGCCTGAATTATATAGTATTGCTGATAATTATCAGCGCTGCCGGTCTTGCATTTATCGTTATATATAATCTTACGAATATTAATATTACCGAAAGACTGCGTGAGATAGCTACTATCAAGGTGCTTGGGTTCTTCCGCCGGGAAACGTCGGCGTATGTGCTCCGTGAAAATCTTGCCCTTACGGCGCTTGGGACGGCTGTTGGTCTGGGATTAGGCGTTCTGCTTCATAAGTTCGTCATGACGCAGATAGTAATTGATATTGTTTCATTCCGCACTGAGATACGTCCGGTAAGCTTTGTATTCAGCGCATTGCTTACTTTTGTGTTTAATTTTATTGTAAATCTTTTCATGGAGATAAAGCTTGAAAAAATTAATATGGCTGAATCTCTCAAATCAGTTGATTAATGTCAGTAACTTAGGTGGGGACAGCGTCCCCACCTAAGTTGCTGACCATGACTCTGCATTGCAGGGTCTTTTTTTTGTCATAAAGGGTGAGTTATCTGAATATGATTAAATGGAAAGGGGAGAACAGCTTTGAACGGACGTACAAGCTATAAGGTAATATCATCATATATAACGCAGGAGATACGCAGTGCCATGTATCTTGTGCCGGAAGAACGGCGGCGTGATCTCAGCGAGATACGCATACGCAGCGGACGTGCCGTATCGTTTGTGTATCCGGGACGGATAATGTTCCTGAAAAAGGACGGCAGACTGACGGCAGATCATCATGAATCCGGCTGTGTATGTGCATCCGCAGCCGATATACGCAGCATTACGGAGGCTTTGTGCCGTTATTCCGTACATAGCTGTCCTAAAGAACTGCGTGAGGGATTTTTCGTCATAGGCGGAGGGGTTCGTGTAGGATTATCGGGAACGGTCTCAGAGACGGACGGCAGAATGATACGTGATTACAGCGGACTTAATTTCAGGATAGCCAGGGAAGTCCTCGGATGTGCGGAGGAACTTTTCAGGAGAACTGACGGCGGCAGTGTACTTATATGCGGCGGCGTGAATTCCGGAAAAACAACGCTTCTGCGTGATCTGTGCAGACTTCTCGGAAACAGCCGCAAGGTAGTTCTCATAGATGAAAGAAATGAAATATCTGCCAGTACGGGAGGAACTCCGGGCAGAGATGTAGGTGTAATGACAGATGTTATTGTCGGTTCGGGACGTGCATCGGGGATCGTTTCCGCTGTCAGAACGTTATCTCCGGATATGATAATCTGCGACGAAATATCCGATTCCGGCGATGCAGAGGCGATTCTCGGAGGTTTCGGCTGTGGAGTAAACTTTACGGCATCTCTTCATGCCGAAAATTATGAAGAGATGCTCAGCAGGAGAGCCGCCGTTCCTCTGATAGAAGCAGGAGTTTTCGATTATGCCGTCTTTCTTACGGGCAGTGGATTTCCCTCAAAGATAAAAGAAATAAGGAGACTTGCAAAATGCTGTTGAGGTTGATTGCGGCGGTCATGATTGCTGCCGCCGGAGCTGCTGCCGGATTCTCGAAGGCTGACGGGCTGAGGAAAGATCTTGAGATCAGCCGTGAAACAGGAGAACTGCTGAGAATGTCCGCCATTTTTATACGCTTTCAGGGACTTGACGTTTATGAATTGTCTGACAGACTTAAAAATTCTGCCGATCTGCATGAACTTATATTTCTGAACTCTCTTCCGTCAAGTTTTTCAGAAGATGAAAACTTTCACGATCTATGGAAAAATGCTGTTTCGGGTCAGGAAAATATCCCTGCGGAAGAGCGGATGATTTTACTGAATTTCGGGAAGATCGTCGGCACAAGTGATATTCCCGGACAACTGACATCTATTGAAGCTATCGGAGCTGAGCTTTTAGAAGTTGAGAGCAGACGGAGAGAAAATTATGCCCGAAAGAGCAGACTTTACCGCAGTACGGGAACGTTATTCGGCATCATGGCAGGAATCCTCATAATATAGGGAAAGGACATAAAAATGGATATTGATCTCATTTTCAAAATAGCAGGAACCGGAATAATCGTAGCAGTTCTTAATCTGGTGCTGAAAAGGGCGGAGCGTGAAGAACAGGCAATGATGACCACTCTTGCCGGACTTATAGTTGTTCTTGTAGTTATTGTGCAGGAAATTGGAAATCTGTTTGAAACAGTCAAAACGGTGTTCGGATTATGGTAGGAAACAGCCTTTCTGTATCGGCATTCTGCATATGTGCGGCGATACTGGCTGTTCTGCTCCGTCAGTACTGCCGTGAGCAGTCAATGATGATAGCACTGGGAGTATGTTCCGCAGTAATTGCAGGATTTATGCTGTTTATCGAACCCGTAATAACGGAAGTGCAGGAGATATTCACCGGCGCAGGCATACCGGACAGCTATATGTCCATTATATTCAAAGCGGCGGCGATATGCTTCATAACGCAGATAACCTGCGAGATATGCACGGACAGCGGAGAAAACGCTATAGCGTCGGCGGCGGAATTATGGGGGAGAGGAGCTCTTGTTTTTATGAGCCTGCCCATAATCCGTTCGCTGCTGGAGAAGATAAACGAAATGATATAGGATAAAAAATATGAAAAGATTTTTTGCATTAGCGGTTCTGCCGATTATAATCTTTTTTATAGCCGTTCCGCTGAACTCTGCCGCAGAATATGAGACGGAGCAGTCAGAGATCGCCGGAGAACTTGACGATATTCTTTCCGACTACGATATCGGCTGGGGATCCGGAGACATAAGCGGACTTACATTTGGCGAGATCTGGGAGAAAATTGCGGATTCTCTTTCGGACAGGCTTCATGCCCCGATGAAGCTGCTCGGAACACTTCTGGCAGTCATAGTATTCACTGCCGTCGTCAAGGGGCTGGGTGACGGAGTTTTCACCGGCGGGAGAAATTCCGGACTTTACGGCATGGTCTGTGTTCTTACGGCTGTAACGGCGATAACGCCGTCATTGTTTGTAGTTTACGAAAATGCTCTGATGTCTGTTCAGCGGACAGGCGGATTCATGCTTGTTTTTGTTCCGGTTTTCGCAGGGATAACTATTGCCTGCGGAGGAACTCTTTCCGGCGGTGCATACAGCATGATGATTCTGGGGGCATCCGAGCTTTTCACCGCACTGACGGACAAGTATCTGATGCCGGTTCTCGGAGTAACTTTAGTTCTTGCGGTATCGGGCAGTGTTTTCCCGAATGTTTCCGTGGACGGAATAGTTAAGCTCATAAAAAAGCTCATAACGTGGGCAATGACCGTATCCATGACGCTTTTCACAGGATTTGCCGCCATGAAGTGTACTCTTGCCGCCAAGACCGACGGAGCAGCCGTAAAGACGGCAAAGTACCTGATATCGGGATTTGTTCCTATCGTCGGCGGAGCAGTCTCCGATGCTTACTCAACAGTGAGGGGAAGTTTTGACGTAATGCGGTCTACCATAGGAACAGCAGGAAATATAGCAGTTCTTCTGTTTATTCTTCCGCCGGTCATAGAGATACTGGTGTTCCGTGGAGTGATGTGGATAGGAACGGCTGCGGCGGAGCTTTTATCGGCAGATCCGCTTGTAAGACTGATGAAAGCAATAGACAGCAGCCTTGCCATAGTTCAGAGCGTTCTTGTATGTTATTCTGTAATGCTTATAATCTGCACCGGAATTCTTATACAGTCATTCGGATAAACGAGGCAGGGTGATAGCATTTACTTTTTGTGTTTGATAAATGGACTTTTCTTCTTGAATCTTTGCTAAACGGTGTTATTTTTCATTTGGGTAATCTATCCTAATCTTCTCTGATACCCTTTATAGGTATCAGAGAAGATTAATACTGGGTTTCCAAAGGGGATG